>CAILNN010000131.1 GCA_903835555.1 uncultured Verrucomicrobiota bacterium | reverse complement strand
GACCAATTGAAGAGCTATCGCGATTTGCAGGAGCAACAGCTCAAGCTGATTCAAGCCTTCATCCCCAAGGTTTCCCAGCCGGCTCCTCCTACAGCCGTCGCGGTACCGAAGCCGTAGGCGCACGACACTAGGCAAACTGGTAAGTGACGAATTGAGATATGGGCGGGAGAAAACCCGCCTGATTACCGGTCCCCACCCACCACGGCCTCGGCCAGTTCATCAACCGTCCATTGATTGCCCTTGAACACCTTCACCAGACGTCCCTGCCGATCGATGACCACCGTTCGCAAGTTATGATTCTGCTGGGCAGGCTCCACATCCCGGGCAAAATAGAGTTCAAAATGCCCGGCCAACCGTTCCACCGTGTCCATCGATGCCACCGATAGCGACCAGAGAGCCGCATCCGCCCCGTACGCCTTCCCGTAATTCGTCAGCCGTTCCGGAGTATCGAATCGAGGATCGAACGATAGCGAAACCAGGTGGCAATTCGTCGTCAAGGGAGGGGATTCCTTCAATCGCTTCTGCAAAGCAGAAAGGTTGCGACTGAGGCGTGGACAAAAATCGGGAAATGGACACCGGGTAAAGATAAAGTCCAAAACTACCACCTGGCCTCGCAACGATGCCAAATCGAAGGCGGCTCCCAACTGATTGGTGAAGGCGTAGTTCGGAACGACTTCTCCCGGGCTGATGACCGCAACGACCGGAACTTGGCGAATTTCCGGACCGGGTGTCGACGATTCAGAATTGGTCGGCAGGGCAGGGGACGCCACTGGAAACGAATTCGAGGGAGTCCGTTCGATTTGGTCAACCCATCCATCCGTAGCAGTGACGCGCAGCCGAAAGGTGACGGAATCCCCAGGTACCAGCCCCTTCAAGACAGAAGGCGTCCGGACCGGAAATGGCATGGTCATGGCGTCCATGTAATTGGAAATGGCCTCGTGCTTGATCACTACCGATTTCCCATCAGCCCCAAGGCTCCGAATCACACCGCGTCCCGTATAATTGGTGATCGATTCTTGTGTCGCCGATTCCGTCGACTCCATGCGACGGGAGGCTGGCGAATCGCAACCCGTGGCAAACGCCAGAGCGAAAAGGAAGAAAAACACCGGTAAAATGCGGGCCATATTGAACATCGGAAGCTTAATTGCCCCGACCAGCTAGAGCAATGGGTTGGTGGCCGTTGGTTCCTAAACGTCGGTGCTTGATCGATTTCTCGCGCATTGCCCTTGCACCCATCCCCTCCATTCTCCTAAATGCCTGTGCCAGGGCCCATGGAACGCGGACCTGCAAACCCCGCCAGGGTCGGAAGGCAGCAACGGTAGCTGGCTCCCGTCTGCCGTGGTCACCCTGGTATTTCAATTTTCAAGTCCGAAGGAAGGTTCCGTCCCCATGAGGGGGATGGGGCCGGTCGATGATCGATGTCCTACCAGGTTATAGCCCGGAAATACCGGCCACAACGGTTTGAGGATGTGGTGGGGCAGGAACACGTCACCACCACGCTGATGAATGCCATCCGCAGTGGTCGGATTGCTCATGGCTACATCTTTTGCGGGCCTCGCGGCACGGGCAAGACCACCCTCGCCCGGATATTTGCCAAGGCTCTAAACTGCACCGGTGGTCCCAAGGTGGATTTTGCCGCAGACGACCCCCGCGTGCGCGAAATAACCGAAGGACGCTCGCTCGACGTCCTGGAAATCGACGGTGCCAGCAATAACGGCGTCGAGCAGGTCCGAGAATTACGCGATACCGCTCGTTTTGCTCCCGCCGGCGGTGGCTACAAAATCTACATCATTGACGAAGTCCACATGCTGACGACGGCGGCCTTCAATGCCCTGCTGAAAACGCTGGAAGAGCCGCCCGCTCATGTGAAGTTCTTGTTTGCCACCACCGATCCGGAAAAAGTCCTCGTGACAATCTTGAGCCGGTGTCAGCGGTTTGACCTTCGGCGGATTCCATCGGCCCTGATCTCCAAGCATTTGGCTTGGATTGCCGGACAGGAAGGGGTGACTTTGGACGATGCCGCTCTTTTTGCCATCGCCCGCGGGGCGGAAGGCGGCATGCGCGACGCGGAATCAACTCTCGATCAATTGATCAGTTTCTGCGGCAACCGAATCGAGGAATCCGATGTGCTCTCCATGTTTGGCCTCGCTGCGCGTCGCCAATTATTGGACTTGAGCGGTGCCATCCTCGCCCAACAAGCCGATGTTTCGCTCCGGTTGCTGGACGAGCTTGCACGCAGCGGTAAAGATTTAGGACGCCTCCTTGGCGACTTGACCAACCATTTCCGGAACCTGCTGGTCTACCAAATCAGCAAGGGTGACAGGAGTCTGCTGGAAGCCACGGAAGCCGAGTTTGAAGTGCTCGCTTCCCAGAGCGCTTTGGTCGAGTCGGAATCGCTTACCCGGGTCTTGGAAGCATTAAGTCAAGCCGAGGGGCAATTGCGCGACGCACCCTCCAAGAGGATTTTCCTGGAGGTCACCCTGTTGCGCACCATTCAAGCACGCGGTGCAGTCAGTTTGGATGCCGTACTTCGGCAGTTGCATGCCTTGAAATCCGCCGCACCGCTGCCCGCTCCAGTGTCTTCGGTTGCTCCTACTGCGGTGCCTGCCGTTTTCACGGCACCGCCTGTTTCCGCTCCGCAGACGCCCGCAAAATCGGTCGCGTCCGCACCCAGCCCCTCAGCGGAACGAGCGACTGCTCCGACCGCACCTCTTGGAGTCGCCCCCACCGAATCGGCATCACCGACCGTAGTGATCAACGGCCAGTTGGATAGCCCTGCTCAAAAATCGGCACCGATACCCCCTTTATCCCCTTTAGCTGTACCACCCGCCAACCCACCCGCGGAGATTTCCAACCCCGGCCCTGTCGCGGCGGGTTCCAGTGACTCTGCCACGCCCACTTCGGTTTGGAATGGTTTGCTTCAGGTCATCAAGGATGAACCGATTTTCTCCACCCAACTGGCCCACGGGACGCCATTGTCCTGGAGCGGCGGGGTCTTGGTGGTCGAATTTCCCGCGATTGAATTCGATCTTATCAACGCGACATCCACGCTCAACAAACTGCGTCAGTATCTCCAGCAAAGTGGGCATCCCCGTGGCGATTTGAAGTTGGTTGCCGGTGCCGCTCTTCCTCCCCAGCCGGAGGCTCCGAAGGCTACCGTCGTGCAACGGCAGGCACCCAAACCGCCCGAGGCAAAACCGGCCAAGGTCCAACCAGTTCGGTTGAACAAGGAGGACTTCCTCAACGATCCGGCCATTCGGGCTGCCATCGAAGTTTTTCGCGCTCAATTAATCGAAGTCCGCAGTCCCGGTGAGTCCGCCGCAGCGGGTTGATTTGGTTTGGTTTCACTCTCTCATTTCATGTCGAATATTGGCAAAATCATGAAGCAGGCCGCGCGTCTCGAACAAGAGATGGCGCGGGTCCAACAGGCTCTGGCCGTCAAAACCGTCGAGGGCACCTCTGGCGGAGGAGCGGTCAAGGTCGTCGCCCGTTGCAATCAGTCGATTGCCTCCATTTCCATCTCGCCAGCGGCTGTAAATCCGTCCGATGTCGCCTTTTTGGAAGACTTGGTGCTTTCAGCCGTAAACCAGGCGCTGACCAAGGCCCGCGAGACCTCGGATAACGAAATGAAGGCCGTGACCAAGGGAATCAGCATTCCCGGGCTGATGTGACGTGACTGCGCTGCCCGCCCCATTGGTACAATTGGCGGCCGCGCTCGGTCGGTTGCCTGGCATCGGCCCGCGTTCGGCTGAGCGCCTTTCCCTTCACTTGGTCCAGACCGACCGTCAGTTTGTCCAACATCTGGCCGACGTCCTTGTCTCTGCCCGCACTCTGGTTGGCGCTTGTCAACAGTGTGGTGCCCTTACCGAGTCGCAACCGTGCGGGCTCTGTTCCGACCCCAATCGGGACTCCTCCATCTTGTGTGTCGTGGAACGTCCGGTGGATATTTTTGGCTTTGAGAAGTCCCGCTCCTTCAAAGGGCGGTATCACGTCCTCGGGGGCAAGTTGAGCCCTACCCAAGGTGTCGGCCCGGAAGACCTTCACATCGCCCAGTTGGAACAGCGCATCGCGGCATATCCCGTTCAGGAGGTGATTTTGGCTTTGGGCTCGGATGTCGAAGGCGACGCCACGAGCCACTACCTGGCCAGGCGACTTCGGTCAAGCCACCTCCGCGTCACCCGACTGGCCCAAGGATTGCCCGTTGGCAGCGGATTGGAATATGCTGATGAATTGACTCTCGGGCGGGCCCTCGAAGGACGACGCGAGATTTCGCCTCACTAATCCTGTCTTTTATTCTTCATGGCCACTCCCCGCGCGGTTGCTTTTGATATCGGTAAAGTCTTGTTGGACTTTGATTTCCTTCGGGCCGGTCAGGCATTGAGTCCTCTGAGCGATTTGACTCCGCTGCAGATTCGCGAATTGATCGACCAGTCCCCGCTTCTTCATCGCTTCGAAACCGGTCGGATGAACGCCCGCCAATTCTACGACGAGGTTCGCCAACTGTCCGGTTACACCGGGACTTTCGACGAATTCGGTCCCGCTTTTGCCGCCATTTTCACGGAGATCGCGGAAATGACGGCGTTACTTGCAGAATTCCGTCGTCGTCACATCCCGGCCTATATCTTCAGCAATACCAACGAACTGGCCGTCCAGTACATGCTTCAACACTATCCGTTTATGTCCGGTTTTGATGGCTATATATTGAGCTACAAAGTCGGAGCCATGAAACCCCATGCGCCAATCTATGACGCATTAGAGAGAATGAGCGGCTTGTCGGGAGCGGAACTGTTCTATCTGGATGATCGACCCGAAAATGTCGCCGCCGGTGCGGCGCGCGGTTGGATAGGACATATCCATTCCGACCCCGAGGTCACATGGCAAATCGCCCGCTCCCTCTTTGGCTGGCCTGAGCCGACTTGATTCGGCACGGATACCCATGAGACCCGACCGTTCCCAGGCATTCCGTCTAACAGACTCCGGGACGTCCTCCGCCTCCTTGGTGCGGGAAGGTCAGAAGTTGGAGATACGAGTGCTGGCGGACGATTTGGTCCGCATTCGAGTCCTGTCGAGTCCGGATGTGAAACCGCCCACTTCCTTTGCCGTCGAGAAGATCGAGTGGGACGCTCCCGCTGCTCGGATTCGTCAACGCTCCGGCTATCTGGAAATCACAACCGCTTCAAATGTCTTTCGTTTTTCGCTAAAAACGGGGGCATGGCAGTGGACCGATTCTCAAGGATTGATTCTCTTTCAGTCGGAATCCTCCGGATTCTCGACTGTATCCGGTGGCATTTCGCTCCGTCTGAATCTGGTCGATGGCGAATCCATTTTTGGTCTGGGGGAAATGGCCGGCTCCTGGAATTTGCGAGGCCGTCAGCGCGAATTTTGGAATGTCGACGTCTTGGGTGTGGCACCGGCCATTTATTCCGGAATTCCCTCCCTGTACCTATCCATACCATTTGCCCTTTCCATGCGCGATGGTCGGGCAGCCGGGCTCTTCTGGGACAATCCCGGTCGGCAGTCATGGGACATTGGAGCTGCGCAACTCGATTGTTGGACGATTTCAACCGTGGCTGCCGACGCCGACCTTTATTTGTTTGCCGGACCCGGCGTTTCCCAGGTGGTTGGACGTTATACCGAACTGACCGGTCGCATTCCATTGCCTCCCCGATGGGGTCTCGGCTATCACCAATGCCGCTATTCCTACACCACTCGAAAGGAGTTCGAGCAAGTGGCTCGGGAATTCCGTCTTCGCGGTCTTCCCTGTGATGCCCTTTACCTGGATATTCACCACATGGACCGGTATCGGGTCTTTACCTTTGGTCCGGATTTTGCCCGACCTGCCGGGATGATTCGTCGTTTGTCCAAGCAAGGCTTTCAAGTCGTGACGATTGTCGATCCGGGTGTCAAAGAAGACCCTGATTTTCCAGTGTTCGAGCGCTTGGCTGAAGCCGATGCCTTTGTGAAGGCTCCAGATGGAGTCACTGATTTTGTCGGCGAGGTCTGGCCCGGGAATTCCCGTTTCCCGGATTTCTTTTCCGAATCCGTCCGAAGAAGATGGGGGGACGAACAATCGGCCCTCGTGGAATTGGGTGTCGCCGGGATTTGGAACGACATGAACGAGCCGGCCAATTTTGCCCGGCCAGATAAAACTCTCGATCCCGAGTGTGTCCATCGGACGATCGACGGCGTCACCCGCCACGCCGCCATTCACAATGCCTATGGCTCGGAAATGGCTCGGGCTTCCCGCGATGGAATGCTGGTCCATGGTCAAGGGCGACGCCCATTCGTGATTACCCGGGCGGGTTACGCTGGGATTCAGCGGAATGCGCTCGTGTGGACCGGAGATAATTCTTCCACCTGGGATCATTTGCGCGACGTCATCCCTCAGTTGCTGCACCTTTCGATCTCGGGCGTCCCCTACTGCGGTGCGGATGTCGGCGGTTTTCTCGGAAATTGCACACCTGAACTGTTTGTTCGTTGGCTCCAATTGGCCACGTTTACCCCGTTTTTCCGCAACCATAGCAACATCGGCACCCGTGCACAGGAACCGTGGGCGTTTGGGCAAGAGGTGGAGGAAATCTGCCGTTACTACCTCCACCTGCGTTATCAGTTGTTGCCCCATCTTTACCTCCACCTGGCTGAGGCGCGCACTTCGGGCACGCCTCTGATCCGACCATTGTTCTGGCATTATCCGAACGACCCACGATCGGTCGCTTGCGGCAGTCAATTTCTCCTCGGGCAGGATATCCTTGTGGCCCCTATCCTGGAGGCTGGGGTCGACGCACGCTCGGTTTATTTGCCGCCAGACCTCTGGTACGATTATTGGACTGGCGAACAACTGTCAGGCGGGGAATCCATTTTGGCCGATGCTCCGTTGGACCGCATTCCAATCTTTGTGCGGGCCGGCACACTTCTTGCCTTGGGATCGGTAGGCCCTTGGGCCGGTGCCGAAGACCGATCCACGGTCACTCTTGCCTGCTGGCCAGGCCGTGCTGGCCAGTTGGATTGGTATGAGGACGACGAATCAAGCGAGGCCTATCAACAGGGATCGTTCAACCGGCGCAACATTCGCCTCGGCTATCAGCGTCGCCAGTTGACCGTGGAGTTTTCTCCAACCACCGGTTCCTTTACCAGCCGGGTCAAGCGCTGGAAACTAGTCGTGAACGGCGGTCGGCATCCCAAGCGTGTGCGTATCAATGGCCAGGAATCCAGCGGATCGGAGGATGCCGAAGCAGCTGCTTTTGAAATCGACATTCCCAATCAGTCGGGCCAAATAACCATTGAATTGACCGGATTATGAATGTTCAACGACGAGCGCTAGGGAGTGCCGCATTGGCCTTGGCTTTGGTTGGGTGCAGTTCATTTGAGACAGACTGGAAATCGACGGTCCGTAACCCGACGCCAACCAACGACATTTCCGGTGCTTGGATTGGTACCTGGCAGAACACCAACAACGATCACGGTAATCAATTGCGGGCGGTTGTCCGGCGAACGGGTGTCCACCAATGGCAGGCCCATTTCCACGCTCACTACGGGCAATTGCTGACCTTCGCTTACCGAATCCGTTTGAATGGCGAAGAACGGGACGGACGGGTCCAGTTTACCGGCGAAGAGAATCTCGGTTGGTGGGTCGGCGGGCTGTTTCGGTACGTCGGAGAAGCCAGTCCCACCAATTTCTTTTCCACCTACGAGAACAAGTACGACTCAGGAACCTTCACCCTTCATCGCCCTGAAACCAAGTGAGACCAAGCGGATATCCGCCGGGTCGTGGACTGCGCCAGCCCTCTGGCGCTTTGGAGACGGCCTAGACTTCACCGCCAGCTCCAGTCCGCTCCTCAGTCCCTTCAGTAACGACGCTCCCCGCGTCGACTGCGATAGGCTCGCTAGTCGCCGGTTCAGCTACCGGTTCCTCAACCTCGATTCTTGCTTCCGATACCGCAGGAATCGACTCCGCCGGAGCCTTTGGACTTGGCGCGATTTCTGCCAAAGGCAATTGAAGAGCGTCAGAGCCCGGCAGGGTTTCAGGGCGTGTGACCGCAATTCGCCGCAGTTCATCTGCCGCTGGAAGGCCATCCAGACTGGCAAGGCCAAAATACTCCAAAAAGGCGGGCGTTGTTCCATACTGCATCGGACGCCCTACAACATCCGCTCGTCCCGCTTCGTCAATCAGTCCTCGTTCTTTAAGTGTCGCGATAACTCCATCCACGGCCACCCCGCGAATCTGTTCGACCTCGGTTCGGGTTACGGGCTGACGGTAGGCAATAACTGCAAGGGTCTCCAAGGCGGGCGAGGAAAGCCGAACCGGACGGTTCTTGACTCCGAGGAACGCGCGAACCCACGGTGCAAATTCAGGCAGGGTGACAAACTGCCACGTGCCGGCGACACACCCTATTCGGTAGCTTCGCCCCGCCTCCGCATGGTCTTTAGCCAATTCTTCCAAAGCCGCATGCACGCGTTTGACATCCAGTTTTCGGAATGACCTCGCTGCCTCGGATGCCCCCTCTTCCTCCGCCGCCTTGCTGAGGATTTCGCGAAGTTCCGGGACGGATAGCGGCTTGGGCGCTGCCATGAGGAGTGCCTCAAGGATATATTTGAGCTCGGTAAACAATAACTGCTGGTCCATACGGGCAAATGAATTTTGAAAACACGCCCTATGGCGAAAGCGGCAATTCCAGTGCGGTCGGCTCCGCTTGCCCGGGCCCTGTTGGGCCGACGGACTTCAATGGCTCTTCGATCTCCCCTTTGAGGAGGGGAGCTGCGGAGATTTCAATCTCACCGAATTCGGCTCCCTGCGAGATTCGAACCTGTCGCAAACGGGTCAATTCGAGGACGGCTAGAAAGGTCACGACGACCTCAATGCGACTCCGAGCCTGGGCAAAAAGTTCGGCGAAAGCGATTGGGGAGCGTTCGAGCAGGAGTCGACGGAGGTCCTCAATTTTTTCACTAACGGTGTACGGGTCGGCCTCAATCTGTCGGATATCATCCCGTGTCTTGAAGCGCTTGAGTATCTCATTGACCGCACCCACCAAATCAAATACGGAGGCTTCTGTCCCTTTTCGATGCGTCGGAGCGGATACCTCAGGACGCGCCGCCCGCCGCTCGTAAACAAACGCCTGATGCTCTTCAAAGTGCTGGAGCTGCGCGGCTGCGTCTTTAAACTTCTTGTATTCTACCAACCGTCGAATGAGTTCCCAGCGGGGGTCATCTCCGTCCTCCGGTACCTCCTGAATCTCGACTTGTCTATCCGCTGGGAGCAGTTCACGGCTCTTGAGGTAGATCAGCGTGGACGCCATGACAACGAATTCACCAGCGACTTCCAAATCCAGTTCACGCATCTGCTCGAGGTACGCGAGGAAATCTCCGGCAATGCGGGTCAGACTGACCTGGTAGATGTCCACTTCCTGCTTGCGCACCAAGTGGAGCAAGAGGTCAAGGGGTCCCTCGAAAACCTCGAATTGGACGCGATATTCACTCATGAAGGCCGCAGCATCCTCCGCCTGCGGAACGCGGAGTCTACCGGAGGTGATTTGCCCGTGGCAACGGCGCTTTGCAACAACACGCAACAGTATTCCGATTGTTCCGCTCGGTTAAGCAAGTGAATTGCCTCGCGTTCCCGTCTTGGCGGACGTCCCGGTTTCCGTCATCATCAGTCTCGGTGATTGAAACTGGCTCTGAACTCCGGGAACTTGCCGCACGGGTGGCCGCTGCTCCGTGGGTAGGCATTGATACTGAAGCGGATAGCTTGCACTCGTACCCTGAAAAAATGTGCCTGCTGCAATTGGCGATACCCGGCGAAGTCCAACTGGTGGATCCCCTCGCGGATGTTCATTTGGAACCGTTGTGGGAGGCATTCGACCGTCACGAACTGATTCTGCACGCGGCGGATTATGACCTCCATCTCTTGTACAATGGCCATCATTTCCGTCCCAACCGAATCTTCGATACCATGTGGGCGGCCCGTCTTTTGGGTGAAGCCAAATTCGGCCTCAATGACGTCTTGACTCGTCATCTCGGTATACAACTGGAAAAAGGGTCACAAAAAGCAGACTGGGGAAGGCGCCCCTTGACCGAACGAATGGTTGATTACGCGCTCAATGACGTTCGTTACCTCCACGATTTGTCTCAACTGCTTCGAGAGAAACTCCGGGCGCTGGGTCGCTTGGATTGGCATCAGCAAGTCTGTGAGCGCCTTATCCAGGAATGTGCCGTTCCGTCCGAGGTCAATCCCAATACCGTCTGGCGTATCAAAGGCCATGAACGGCTCAGTCCAGCCGGTTTGGCGGTCCTGCGAGAGCTCTGGCGATGGCGTGAAGTCGATGCCCGGCGGGCGAATCGTCCTCCGTTTTTTATCGTCCGTCACGAAAGCCTCACGGAATTGGCTGCCCAAGCCAGCGATGATGGCCTCGCGGCGGTGCGGTTTCCCCACTACTTGACCGCCCGTCGGAGGGAAGGTCTTCGGGAAGCGATTGAAGTCGGCTTGGCGGTACCCCCGGCTGAGCGACCACGACCGATCGTTGTCCGAACTCGCCGCTTATCCCGTCAGGAAATTGCTTTGGCCGAAGATTTGAAGCAACGGCGGGATGCTTGGGCTTCCGCCTTGAATATCGACCCAACCATCATCGCCCCCCGTGGAACCCTCTTTGCATTGGCCAGAGCCGGTTCAGGCGAATGGGACAAATTATTGCCATGGCAACGCGAGTTGATGTCCAAAGCCGCTCCAATCCACATTCCCGTACCCCAGAAATCAACCGACGGTTCAACCGACGGTTCAACCGACGTCCAAAAGGAAAATCCTGAAAACGGAGAATCGGCCAACCGAGAATGGAACCCCGGACGAACCGCTACAAATTCCAAAACAGTCGAATCGAAGTCGTAGCTCTACCGGGCTTTTAAACCTCCCGCGCCTTGGTCACTCGCGGCAGCGTCTTGGACTGTGGTAGTCCTCTACTGCTTTAGCCCAGGATTCGGAACCGCCGGAGAGGCATTTCCGGCGAAAATTTCCGGCGACCATTCATTGCACGGCAAGCTTAAAAACTCCAGAGGGCTAGCGCACTGCTGGACCATCGGCGGACAACCGAAGTTGCCGCCTATGGTTTACCGTACCTTCCAGTCAATAAGACCCGGCGGATTACTTTGATTTCTTGCCACCCTTTGCTGGGGCCTTTTTTGGCTCCGGCTTCTCTTCGATTTCGATTTCGTCTATCTCTTCTACTTCTTCGGTTTCCTTCACCGGAGGAGCCTTTGCGGCGGAAGCTTTCGGGGCAGAAGCGCCCTCCGGAGCACCAATGAGGTAGTTCAAGGCGTCAAAAACAGCGGGGTCAGAAAGTGACTTTTCCGCTGGCTTGGCAGGTTCCTTTTCTTTCGCAACCGCCTTGGACTTGACCGCTGCCGCAGGTGCGGGAGCCTCAACCTCGAATGCCTTCTTGGTCGGCTTAAAGGCAGCCTTTGCCTTGCCAACGGCTTTCACCGGTTCCGGGACCACCGGCTTTACCGCAGCTTTGACCGCTATTTTGGAGGTGGATTTTGTGTCCGGCTTTGTGGCCGGTTTTGCCGACGCTTTGGCGGCGGCCTTGGATTTGGGCATGATAGTGTTGAACTTGTATGGTTTTGCCGCCCCATAAAACTAAAAGAGCGGCCTCTTTTCGTAACCATGCCGTAACTGGTGGATAAAACGCCAGCATAAAAACATCATTAATGCAAGTTTTTCGTCCTGGGATGATGGAGCCTCTCCCCGGCTCCCCCCTCGCGACCCACCTTTCCCATACTTGCCTCCGTCCGATTCGCCCCGTATGAATTGTCCGATGACTCCTCCAACACAATACATCGAACGTGTCGTGGACCTCCTGGACCCCGCAGTCAATCGCATATCGGGAATGACGGTGGCCCAGGCTCGCGACAGAATCGGTTCCGGGCGCGCCGAATCAATCGGTGAAATCGACGGTTCATTTGCCCTCCTGGCCCGCGACGGTAAGACCGTCCGGATGGCCCGCTCTCTCGATCGCCCCATGCGCTACTTCCTCGCGAAGCGGGCCGAAGGGCCGGCCCTTATCGTGGCGGACCGCATCGATCGGATTCGGGCTCAGTTGGCCTTGGAAGGTCTGGAGGGACAGTTTCATCCCAGCTACACCCGTATGGTTCCCGCCCATTACTTGGTGGAGATTCAATTGGTCGGGTGCCCCGATCCTGATCCCGTCTATACCCGGTATTTCACACCAGAGCGCAACGTGCTTCCACCGGATTTGGATGTCATTGGCAGGCGATACATCGGCAGTCTGGCGGACGAAATCGCCAAGTTTCTGTCCCAATTACCCCAGTCAGAACCGATTGGAGTCGCCTTCAGCGGGGGGATCGATTCAGGTGCCGTTTTCCTGATCACTTACCATGTTCTGCGCCAACTCGGCATGAATCCCGCCCGGTTAAAGGCTTTTACCCTGTCCCTCGGTGACGGCCCGGACCTCCTCCAGGCACGGACATTTCTGGATACTCTGGGGCTCAGTCTTTTCCTGGAGCCGATTCATGCCGAACCCGGCGGAGTGGATGTCGGTGAAACACTTCGTGTGTTGGAAGATTACAAGACCCTC
Source organism: uncultured Verrucomicrobiota bacterium (assembly GCA_903835555.1). Taxonomy (GTDB): domain Bacteria; phylum Verrucomicrobiota; class Verrucomicrobiia; order Limisphaerales; family UBA9464; genus CAILNN01. Next base: position 7,192 of record CAILNN010000131.1, on the reverse strand, counting down.
GATGTCGAATGTGGGGCCATGGGCCTGGCTCTCTGCCGGGGAATCCGCCAGCTTTATCCCGAGTGGCGATGCCTGCTGGATGGGGATGGCGGAGATGAAAATCTTAAAGACTATCCGATCGAAGAAAATCCAGAACTCACCATCCGCAGCGTGGTTCATAACCTCATGCTTTATCATGAGGGCTGGGGGGTTGGTCGGATTAAACACAGTTTGACCTACAGCGGCGGTTTGAGCCGGGCCTACGTGAGGACCTATGCACCGGCCCGCAAGTTCGGCTTTGACGGGTTCAGCCCCTTCACGCGTCCATCAGTCATCTCTGTCAGCGAAGGCATCCCCTACATCGATTTGACCCAGTACGATGTCTCTCGCCTCTATTCCTTGAAAGGCGAGGTCGTGCGACGCGGAGTCCGGGCGATAACGGGAATCAATATGCCTGTCTTCGAGAAGCGCCGGTTTCAGCATGGTGCCCTGCCGAAACCCGTCCTGCATGCAAAGCTTCCCCCGGACGAAACGGCCTACCGCCGCCAATTCCTCGCCCTCTACTCCTGAAAACCGGCCCGAAGAGCAACGAAGCCCCCGCCTGTTTTGGCCAGCAAGTAGGCAAATGCATTTTGAATACCCGCCATAATTCTACTTTGTTAGGCTTCTGGCGAAAGTCATAGGTCATTCATTTCAATTGTGATACAGACCATTAGCCTGAGACCATGCTGAAGGCATGGCAGCTAATAGCCGGCGGTTGAGCGCAGCGACACCACCGGTTCACTGCCTGCTGGTTGCCGTGAAGAGCCTAACAAAGTCGAACTAGGCATTGAACGCTCCGGCCAGGTCGGCGGCAAAGGCTCGGACGTCCTCTTCCGTCGTATCCCAGGAGCACATCAACCGGCATCCGCCTTCCCCGATGAAATTGTAGAACATCCATCCCATGGACCACATCTTCTGGATCACGGGTTGCGGGAGATTGACAAACACGGCGTTGGCTTGGGGAGGAAACAGGATACCGACGCCGGGAATGGCACCTACCAATTCATGCATCAGCTTGGCCATGCTATTGGCGTGAGCCGCATATTTCAGCCACACACCGTCCTTGAGCATCCCGACCCAAGGTGCCGAAACAAAGCGCATCTTGGAGCATAACTGACCGCCTTGTTTTGCTCGATAATCAAATTCCCGGGCCAATTCCCGGTTGAAAAAAACAACCGCTTCGCCGACATGGATGCCGTTCTTGGTCCCGCCAAAGCAGAGCACATCAACTCCCGCCTGCCAGGTGATTTCCCGGGGGGCCACACCCAAGGCAGCGACTGCATTGGCAAAACGGGCACCATCCATGTGGAAGCGTAGGTTGTGTTGTTTGGCCATGGAACCAATGGCCCGCAACTCCGCCGGGGTATAAAGCGTGCCGACCTCCGTTGACTGCGTAACGGTTACCGCCCGAGGCTTCGGGTAGTGAATGTCGACCCGACGCCGGACCGCGTCGTCGATCCCGTGTGGGGTGAGTTTCCCATTTTCTCCTGGAAGCAAAAGGAGCTTGGACCCGTTCCCAAAAAATTCCGGGGCACCGCATTCATCCTTCTCCACATGCGCCACCTCATGGCATAGCACGGAATGGTAGCTTTGGGTGGAATGTGCCAATGCCAACGAATTCGCAGCGGTCCCATTGAAGACAAAAAAGACTTCGCATGGAGTTTCAAAAACTTCCCGAATCATGTCCGCCGCCCGCTGCGTCCACGGGTCGTTCCCGTACGCTTGCGCATGAAAGCGATTGGCGTCTTCAAGGGCTGCCCAAGCTTCCGGGGTAATCCCGGCATAATTATCAGAAGCAAAATGTCGATGCATGATCGCTCCCTCAAACTGACGGCTTGCCGTTGGCAATCAAGTGTAGATTGCCGTGATACCCTGTTGTCGAAGCCTGTATCACCCAAATCCCTTGTTTTCAACCTCTTGCGAAACGATTCCTCGGTCGCGAACGCCTCATGCCGCTTCTATCCGGGCGAGAAATTCCTATCCCAAAACTCCGATCAATGAGAGTCAATCGCAGGCGTCACTCAGCTTTCGATAGAGCGTGGCGAGACTGATTTCCAGTGTCTTTGCCGCCGCTTCCTTGTCGCCTCCATGCGACTTGATCACTTGGTGGATATAAACCTGCTCCCGATTCCGCATGAACTCCTTCAGGCTCCCTTCCACCACTTTCGATGGTCCCGTCCCTTTCTCGGCCAAGACGATGCTCGGGACTTCTGGTCCGGTGACCGTGGAGTTGTCTGCTGCCGCTAGAGACACCCGACCCAAGGCATCCTCCGAACCGTCATCGGGTGGAGCGGCCAATTGGATGTTTGGGGGAAAGTCCCGCGTGCGAAGCATGGGCAAGGCGGAGAGGAGGGTGGCCCGCTGGATGGCATTTTCAAACTCCCGGACATTTCCCGGCCAAAAATAGGCACACAGTGCCTCCATCGCCCTTCGACTGACTTGAAACGGCTGATTCGTCCGCCCATGAACCCTATCTTTTAGGAAATGGCTTACCAACAGTGGGATATCCTCTTTCCGCTCTCGTAAGCTGGGCAGGTGAACCGCGATGACGTTTAATCGATAGTACAGGTCCTCCCGAAACCTTCCGGTCTTGACCAACGCCTCCAGATTTTCGTTGGTTGCCGCCAGAATCCGCACATTGACGGAAACCGATTGGTTGTCGCCGACCCGTCTCACTTCCCGCTCCTGTAGCACTCGCAGCAAACGGCTTTGCAATTGGGCGGGCATCGTCCCGATTTCGTCCAAAAACAAGGTGCCGCCATCGGCTTCCTGAAATAATCCAACCTTATCGCTGATCGCTCCCGTGAATGCCCCTTTTCGGTGTCCAAATAGCTCCGATTCCAGCAAGTTTTCCGGCAGCGCGGAGCAATTGATCGGAATGAAGGGGCCCTGGGCTCTCCGTGAATTGTAGTGCAGAGAACGCGCGATAAGCTCCTTCCCAGTCCCACTTTCTCCCAGAATCAGGACGGTCGCATCCGTGTCGGCTACCAGGTCCACCATTCGAAACACGTCTTGCATCGCCCCGCTGGTCCCCACGATCTCCGTGAAGCGATACTGCTTCTTCAGCTCTTTCCGCAATTGGTGGTTTTCCGCCACCACCGCCGTATGCGCCAATGCCCGCTGAACGCACAGCTTGAGTTCTTCCAGCTTGAATGGCTTTTCCAGGTAGTCGAAAGCCCCCAGGCGCATCGCCTCCACCGCCGTCTCTATAGTGCCATAACCGGTAATCATGATGATGACCGGCGGTGGCAAAAGGGTCCTGGCCTTTCGAACAATGTCCAAACCGTGCGCCGACTTCCGGTCCAAGTAGAGGTCGGTGATCACGATATCCGGGTGGTGAACCACGAGCCCTTCGCTCGCGCCATGGAAGCCATTAAACGGGAAGACTTCATGACCATCCGATTGCAGCACCTCCGCCACCATTTGGACCATGGTGAGTTCGTCGTCGACGAGAAGGATCTTGGCCACAGCGAAGAATAGGCAACTTAGTCTCCCAAACCCAAGAGCCAAAAATGGACCCCCCGTCCTATTCTTTTACCAGCGCCGGTAGGCTGGCAGCGGCAATCGCCTGGCCATGCCGCCGATCGCTCTCTCCGGGAAGATGCAGCGACACCCGGCTGGCCAGATCAGGAAATTCCGTCTCCAAAACCTGCCGCGCCCACTTCAAGAGCAGTTCACCGCCCGGTCCGGTCAAGACTCGTCCCAGCACCAATACGTGGCGGAACGGATAAAATGCAGAAAATTGCGCCAGCCCATGACCTAAGTAGACTCCGAGAGTCTCATAAATGCGCACGGCCCGCTCATCTCCCGCCGCCATCAATCCTTGAACATGCTTCAAGCGCTCCGGAAGCTTGAGCTGGGGATCGACTTCAATACCCGCTGCTTCCAACAATCTTCCCACCGCTTGCTGACTGAAATATTGGGCACCCACGCCGATATCGCCCGACCACTCCTCTTTGGGAGCGTTATTTCGGTAATCAATGGGGACAAAGGCCAACTCGTTCAACCACGAGGTGATGGCTCCATCGGGTGTGACAAACCCGGCCGCCGTGCTCGTCCCCATCGCCAATCCCAGCACCGCATTCTTTCCCAACGACATCGACCCCGCCAACGCTGTCACTTCTCCGTCGTTAACCACCTCGAATGGAATCCCACCCCAAGCGGCTCGCAGTTCCAGGAACAAATCTTTCACCCGGCTTTCAAACAGTTCGGGCGAAACGCCGCGAAACAGCGAGGCGACCCGAACCCGGTTGTTCACATACACACCAGCGGCGCTCCCGCCGATCGCATCCACCCGGGGAAGATGGCTGGCCGCCTTCCGCAGCGAGTCCATCACTCCATCAAAATGGTATTGTGGGTCCGGCTGGAAGTAGGGGTCCCAGACAGTCTCTTCACTAAAGACGCACCGGCCATCAATGGTGGCCGCGACCTTTCGGTCGCTGCCTCCCAAATCGAAACCAATTCGACAGCCATCCCAGTGGCGGCCCAGCGGGGCGGTTGTTGATTGGGCCACTGGCAGCTCCGCAACCGTGCCTACGGCAACGACTTCAATCGGCTGTCCGTAAATGCGCCTTCCGATGGTTTCCGAGTCGAATTGACCCGGAGCCTGATCCCGGTAATGCCGGACCAGCGATTCAGCCGACTCGGGAGGGCCAGCAATATGAAGTCGCCATCCTCCCCACGCCCAAAGCAGAAATTTGGCTAGGCGTTCGACAAAATAGGCATTCGTGGCTTCCGCGCCGGGTTCGGAGGGGGCAAGGACCGAAAAGTGATGGTGGAATATCGACCCATCACTCTGTTCGATGGCGATCGCTGCTGGCGTTTGCGCGGCACGCAGAAAGCTCGGCCAAGCCAGGCTGGCTGGTCGAAATTCCGGGTCGAGAGGCGGCAAGATTGCGGGTGCGACCAAATATCGGTTGGGCGTGTGCATGCGACAGAAAAAGGCTGTGCCGATGGTGGACGGGACGCAAGCCTTTGGCGGCTATCCCTTCAAGACCTCGGCCAATTTTCCAAAATGGTCCAGAACCCAGAGTGCCAAAAACGTTGTCGCATCAAAAAAACCGTGCGCCAGCACCGCAACCCAAATCGATCGATGCACAAGTAAAATGGTACCCAACCCAAGCCCAAGGATGCCGGTAAGCACCACCCCTCCCCAGCCTTGGGGAAGGTGGGCCAGTCCAAATACTGCGGATGAAATCACAACGAAAACCACCCGTCCCTTGCGCCCGCGCCAGGAAGTCGGCAAGAGCCTGATCCCGGCGGCGATCATCCCGGAGCGCCAGAGCTCCTCACGAAATCCGGCCAGTACAAAGCTGATGAACGTCAAATTGGTGAACAGGTACCACGGACTGCGAAGCGACTCTGGCGCGACCAAGTTTTCCACTTTGGGACGGATGCCCTTCAGGAATTCCGCGTCCAAATCCTTGATGCCGTGGATGGCCATCCAGATGGCGATTCCAGCCACGGCGATAATTGCAATGACCATCCGTAGCCCGATCGACCATCCCAATCCCCAGAGAATGGAACTGGGGCGGGGGCGGGGGACTAACTTCAAATGACGCGGGCGCAGGCCCCCAATCCAAGCAGCCAGTAGGAACCAGAGACCGAAAACCAAAAGGTTTTCCCCACCAGAAAGGAGCAGACCGGCCAAGTCTTCGGGCAAAAGGGTCGCCCCCTTTGCCGCCTTGAATCCGATTTCCTCCAGGAGTTGCGATGCCACCGACAGCAGCAGCGGATAAGCCACTAACAAGACGAGGCATAGGGCACGTCGCCAGTAAGCCAATCGAATCGCTGTCTCCACCGATAGTGTCGGAATCGGAGACAGTATTGGAGGCAGAACCAAAGGCGGATTCACCGGTGAATTCGAGGGTGAATTCGGAGGCGGGATAGGAGCCGGAATCGGAGGGGGAATCGGAGGAAGACTTTCCATGGTGCAGTGACGGGGGTTCAGAATGGACCGGACTGAATCGGAATGACCGTGCTCATTTTAGACTCGACCGCCCACTTCGAGCGCTTGTTGACAGGCGGAAGCCACCAGTTCCAATTGAACCAGAAACTTTTCCTGGTCTTCGCCGGGGAGGACAGACAATACCTCCGCCTGCAGCTTGACTGCCAGTTCGCGGACTTCCTGGTACTTTTCCTTGCCGTTTTCCAACACCCGGATTCGGTAAGCGCGACCATCTTTCTCGTGCCGACGGCGTTCAATCCAGCCGGCTTCCACCATTCGTTCAACCAACGAGGCCACGGTGTTAGGGTCGCTGGACATGGCGGCTGTTAGGTCCCGTTGGGTCATCCCTTCGGGGTCACCTTCCAGCAAGGTTCTCAAGGCGGTGAATTGGTCTGGAGTCACCCCCGTATGAGCAATACGGCGACGAAAACTTTGATTCAGACCATACCAAGCCCGGCGCAACAAGGGGGGGAGGCGCCGTCTTGTGGGAGCATCCACGGGCGAAGCTGGAGTGATCGAAACGTTCAAACGAGACACAATATCGGCGGACAACAAAACACCATCGTAACTCTCCCGCCCGACAGTTGCCAAGCCGTTACCGATATCCGAGCGCCAAAGGTGCGGCACCAGACAGTCTGGACCGACACCCTAGGAAACCGGTATAACCGATTGCTGCAAAGCAACATCGGGCGAGACTCCGTCGAGCCGTCGGCGGTCCGAACCCGCCGCATTTCCAAGCGCCAACGGCGCGATCCCATACCAGCCTAGGCCAACGGCCTAGGAAATCTGGCCCCCAGATATCGAAAGGGCTGAAAGCCCGCCCCACGCCCACCTCGCAAATGACACCTCACCAGACCCCAAGCACTCCGTGGTGTGATATTTCCGTACCGCAGGTCTCCAAACCTGCTTGGGGTCCGAACCGCACCTACCGTGCAAATGATACCTCGCCCGACCACAAGTGCCCCGGCGGGATATTTCCGTAGCGCAGTCATTCCAACCTATCAAATAACCGCTTTTCTCCCTGCCCCTAGAATTAAAACGTAACTCATTGATGTAAAGCCACATCGGTAGGTCGATACTCCGTTGAGCCGTCGGCGGTCCGAACCCGCCGCATTTTCAAGCGCCAACGGCGCGATCCCATACCAGCCTAGGCCAACGGCCTAGGAAATCTGGCCCCCAGATATCGAAAGGGCTGAAAGCCCGCCCCACGCCCACCTCGCAAAT
>CAILNN010000130.1 GCA_903835555.1 uncultured Verrucomicrobiota bacterium | reverse complement strand
ATGGTGACGAAGAACCGGCCCACGTCGTGCGGATTGCGGAAGATTTTTGGTTGGGCGAGTATCCAGTGACGCAGGAGCAGTTTGGGGTTTGGACGAAAGCTCGAAGGATTAGCCACAAGAACCACTTTCCGAATCACCCTCAGAATCCGGCAGAAGAATTGACCTGGCGGCAGGCGGTGGAGTTCTGCGAGTGGCTGACCAAGGAGGCCGGCGAACAATTTCCGGCTGGCCTTTGGCTGGCTTGTTTACCAACCGAGGCGGAATGGGAATATGCCTGTCGGGCCGGAACTGAGATGGAGTATTACACGGGGAATGGCGAGTCCGCACTCAAGCAAGCGGGCTGGTACGACGGCAATTCCGAGAATTCAACGCATCCGGTGGGCGAAAAGCAGCCGAACGCGTGGGGCCTGTACGACATGCACGGGAATGTTTGGGAATGGTGTCATGATCAGTGGGATGAGGCGGCTTATCGAAAACGAAGGGATGGGGATAACGACCCGGGGTATGAGGGAAGAGCTGAGGAGCATCGGAAAGGCACCGAAGCCATGATCAAAACCGACGAATACCGTGTGCAGCGGGGCGGCTCTTGGTTCGACACGGCCGGGGACTGTCGGTCCGCGTGTCGCGACAGGAGGAGGCCGGATGGCACGAACTGGCGCAACGGCTTCCGGGTTTGTCTGGTCCCCAGCCCGGCATTGGGCGGAGCCCCCAGCCCGTTGGCAGCCGGGAGCCAGCCGGAGCGCCCCGCAGCCGTCCCGAGGGACTCGGAGACGGCGGAGGAGCGCTCCGGCGGAAATATCGAGACCGGCCGGGAAATACCCAAAGGGGGAGACCTGCTGCGGCAAGCGACTTTTTCGGAGCCCGATTTAACCATTGCCATACCGCGTGAATCCTGGAGAAAACGCATGGCCCGCTGGTGGAAAGATTCCTGAAGCTTTATGAGTAATCACGTTCTTGACTTCGAAAAGGAGATTGACTGGCAACGGCTAAACGCCGAGGTGGAAAAGATCGTCCTCGGCAAACTGGGGAACGATGCCGGAGACCGACTGGCCATCGATGGCACAAAGCTGAAGAAACTTGCCCAGACGTGTCCCGATCTTACCCACCTGTACCTTTGGAATCTCGATGGATTAAAGGAATTACCTGAGCTTCCCGCTAAACTGAAGTGCCTGGACGTCCGCGGCTGCAAGGAACTACAGACCGTCCCCGAGCTCCCAAAGACCATGGAAACCCTTGATTTGGGCGACTGTAACGCGATTCAGGATCTCAAAGACAAGGATTTCTCCGGCTTCAAGTCATTGACCCGCGTTTACCTGAATGGCTGCACGAGCCTGAAATCCTTTGTTCCGTTCCTGGCCGTAGCGCCCCAACTGAAGGAACTGACGGTGGAAGGCTGCCACTTCGATGGTTTGCCGGGCGCTCTTTGTCGTCCGGGAAATATGGCTGGTGACGTCCAGACCTGGCTCGCCGAACAGGATGAGGAGCGACAAGGAGTCACTTTAATCAACACGGTCAAGGTTTTGCTCATTGGCAATGGACGGGTGGGCAAGACGACGCTGGCTCGCCGACTGCAAGGCCTGGCTCCAAACAAAGAAGAACCCTCGACCCATGCCATTCATTTCTGGTCGCTGAAATGGAACGATTTTCGCCCGAAAGGCTCGGAAACGGACGAAACGCTCACGCTGAACCTTTGGGATTTTGGGGGGCAGGATTTGTATCACAATACCCACCGCATCTTTTTTCAGGGCGCGAGCATTTTTCTGGTGCTTTGGTCCGTCTCCCCTCCTGTCTTGAAGGAAGGCGAACAGGAGGAAAACCACCCTCGTTCGCTCAGCTATTGGCTGGATCAAGTCCTTTCGGTGAATCCCCATGCGACCATCGTTCTGGTCCGGGGTCGCGCCGATGTCGATAAGGGCAAGGCGACATGGAAGGACCATGTCGAAGAAAGGCATCAATCACTCGCAAACGTAATCGATGCCGGGGAATTTAGTGGATTGGATAAGTCTGGCGTGGCGAAGTTTGACGGCCAATTGCGAAGGGTTCGTGATGCGATTCAATTGGCTGCTGTCAACGTACTGGGGAGTGTCGAGACCAGGCGTCACCCGACTGGTTGGTCAAAAGTGGCCGAGAATTTGGTGGATATTCAACGCCGTAACACTGACGCGGAGACCAATAAGCAGAAAATGCAGGATACGGTCTGGGATCGGGCCGCCTTCATGGAATTGGTAAAACAGGTTTGTGTGAATCGGGACGGAAGCCAAGCCGGGGACACGCAAGACCCAGAACCCTTGCTTCGATGGCTTCACGCGGCCGGATACCTTTTTTACGACAAGGAGCATTTCGGTGAAAAGCTGATTGTCGATCAACGGTGGGCGGTCAAAGGAATTTATACCTTGTTCTGGCGCAATGATGGGAAAGAAACACTACTTCTATTGAATCTGCGGAGCGGAGGAGGAAAGACAACGAGAGCTGCACTTTCCGAATACGGGTGGGTTCCACAGGGATTCGATGCCGCTGAACAGGAGGTTTTCTTCCTATTCATGACCAGTTGTGGGTTGCTCGTGGAGTTGGAGTCGGGTTGGGTGCGTTCCGACCACGAAACATTGTATCTTGTTCCGCAGCACTTACCGACGCTTCAAGATGAAAATATCGCCCGACATAGAAACCACTATAAGCCCAGAGTCGGAGAGAAACGCTCCGAGTTAACCATCAAACATAACCTGCTGGGGATATCGATCGTTCAGTATTTCATATTCGAGGTTCTCAAGGAATTTGGTAAGGCAGCGGATGCCTGGAAATGGGGTGTTGGCTTTGAACTGGGGGACGCGAGCGCGCGGGCCGATATTGAATGGAACGAGATATCCCCGGATTCGTACGGGGGGAGCCTTGCCATCCATGTCAGCGGCACCAAGAAAGGAGTGTTGAAAGTCGCCAGTGCAATTCGAAATGTCCTTGAAAATGCTCCTGGATTCCCGAGAAAGATTGAGTGGGGTGAATTTGGTAGAATTGAAGCTTTTCCTCCGGACCGACCGCCAAGGAAGGATTGGGATCAAGCCGAATTTGGCACCAGATCGGAACCTGGTGCCAGTCTTGACTGGACTTCTCCGCTGAAGGGGTATTCCCAAGACGAAAATGGAAAGCCCGGTCATACAGTGACGGTTGGCATTTCCCTCGCCGGAGGCTCCCCATTAAATCTAAAGAAGAATATGCTGGACAGTTTTTCCGACAAGTCGGCATTGCTGGAGAAAATTGACTCAGTCGCTGATTTGGAAGAATTGCCCAGGCTTCTTTGCAAATCGCTCTCGGAACGCGGGGCGCACATTCGGTATAAGGTGAAGGTATACCTACATCGAGAGTCGCATGGACAACACCATACGGGCGCGATTCGGAATGAATTGACGCATAGCGAATTTGGCATTGTGTTCCTGAGTGGAAAATACCTCTTCTCACGGGGTTGCATGCCAGAATTAGTCGAAATGTTTACCCATTTCACGGAGGGCTTCCCCACGGAATCGTACCAGATATTCCGGTTTTCGACGGCCATTTTTGATGGAGGCGAGTGGCAAGCTTGGGAAGAGTATTGGAATCAGCTCGCCGCTGCGATCAGCCGGGCTGCGGAGAAGTTAATCAAGGATGAGAATTTGAATCTCTTCGACGCTTTGAATCGGGCCGATGACGATCAAGGGCTGTTTGCCTTTTACCAACACATCGCCGACGGCGTTCTGCCGAGGCTCCGTCGTCAGCTCCGAAACTACTCCGGATATCGCGTTGGTAATTTGGATTATTGCCCGTCTGAGAAGAGCGAAATGAATTCGTGGCTCGAGGCGGCTATTGCGCAAATCGAACGGCAGCTAAGCCGGATAGAAGATAGAAAATCCGAGGCATCGAGAATTCACTTCGATTTGCGGAAGGCCTATTCGAACCGCGATGCCAATCTTGTATGTCAATTGTACCTGAAGTGGAGGGCACTCGCTCCGGACTTTGAGTCT
>CAILNN010000129.1 GCA_903835555.1 uncultured Verrucomicrobiota bacterium | reverse complement strand
TCCTCGGTCACGTATTTCGTCGCAATATGCTCCCTCGTCGCGCCTCGCCCCCGCCTGTTTTGGCTGGCGCATATAGACAAAGCCATTTTGAAAACGCGGCCTAGGGCAGCGGATGAATCTTGATCGACCGGAACGACACTTCGTCTCCGTGGTCTTGCAATAAAATGGGTGTGGCAAATTTGGTGCCCCATTTGCTCTCATCCTTGAACTTGCTCTTGGCCTTAGCCTCGACCATGGCTGGAGAGCCGAGTTCATAGCTCACGGCTTTGGTCCCATTGAGCCAGTGTTCCACATGGTTTCCCTGCACGACAATTCGGGATGAGTTGACTTCGCCGGGTGGATGCACCGTTACCGGGCCAGGCGGCAACGCATCATAGAGGGATGCCGTCCGCCGATGGGGCCCGATCTTGCCGTCCGGATGCCCTTCATCATCGAGAATCTGGTATTCGTGTCCAATTGCCGCGTGGCGAGCCTCATCGATAAAATATTTAACGCCGCTATTGGCTCCCGGGGCGATCTTCCATTCCCACGAAAGTTCAAAATTGTTAAACTTATCAGCCGTGATGATGTCTCCGCCGCCTCCTTTAGCCTGGTGCTTGAGCCAACCGTCATGCACAACCCAACCAGAGGCGGGAAAATCCGGCTGGCCAAAGCGGTGCCATCCCGTATGGCTTTGCCCATCAAATAGCAAACGCCAACCGTGGCTGGCTTCGTCTGGAGTGAGGGTGTTCGGGAGCTGAGTCTGATCTGCCCAAGCCAGAGAGGCGAGCAAGACTCCGGGAATCAGGAGTAGGCGTTTCATGTGGTGTTCTCGATCAACACTGGTTGGACGTCGCGCGTCAAGTCGCGGCTTTTTTGATGATTCTACCGAAGGCGGCTTTAGGGAGGCATTCCAGAGGCAGTATTGGGGCTCGCCGAGCAGACTAAAAGTCTGCGATACAGCCGACAGGACTGTCGGCGGTGCGGAGTGGCGAGGCGACAGGCCGCGGATTTCTATGGTGGGTTGCGAACTAGCCGGTCTGGCTGTATTCCATCGAACGGCCAAACTTGGCCCGTGTTGCCACCCATGAATGCCCGCATTTTTGTCACTATCCTGGTAGGTATCGGCTCCAGCTTGCTTTGCGACGGCATCAGCATCCTCGCGCAAGGATCAAAGGCAGACTACGAACGGGCGCTGACGATCGAACAACGGACGGAACCGCTATTTTTCCCGAGAATCGTTAAGCCCCATTGGGCCACAAATCAGTCTGCGTTTTGGTATGAGGTCACCGTGGGTCGGAACGTCCGAGAATGGTGGCGCGTTGACGCCGACAAAGGAACCCGCCAGCAGTTGTTTCGATCTGACCGCCTAGCCAACGCCCTAGCCCGGACCATTGGACGCAACGTTCAGACCAATGCCTTGGCTCTCGAGGGTGTCGATTTTGACTGGGCGATCGACCGAGTCCGGTTCCGCAGCCATGGGCGCGGATGGATTTACTCCGATGCCGACGGAAACCTGGCGGAAGACAAGAACCCCGAGTTGTCTTCAGCAAAACCGTTACCACCAGCTGGAAATCTGCGGACCCATCGGACCGGCGACCGCACCACGCTAACGTTTATCAATCATCGGCGGGAAATCGGGGAGATATATTGGATCGACACCGAAGGACACCCCAAGAGCTACGGGACAGTGGCAGCCGGGGGCGAAAAGACGCTTTCCACCTACGCCGGCCATGTCTGGCGGGTCAAAGGGGCGGGAGGCACGGTTTGGGGAAATTTTGAGGCAGGGTCTACATCCGAGCGTGCGGTACTCGAAGAGGAAGCAGCCAGCACTCTAGAGCCCCCACCTGCCCCGACGAATGGCCTTCGCGGTCACCCTTCACCCGATGGCCAATGGGCTCTTGAAATCGTCAACAATAACGTCCGACTCTGGAAAATGGGTGTTGACACGGCAGAGACTCTGACCACCGATGGGACCATCGACGATACCTACACCGATTCGGTCGAATGGGCTCCAGACTCTCGTCACGCCGCTTTCTTGCGCGTGTGTCGTGCCCAAACACACGAGGTCTATTGGGTGGAATCCAGTCCGTCGGATCGCCTGGAACCGAAGCTTCATCATCAGGACTACCTAAAACCAGGGGATCGGGTCGCCGTCCCAAGGCCCTATCTGCTGGATGTCGAATCCCGACGGATCGTGGGGGTTGCCACGAACCTGTGCGCCAATCCGTATGAACTGGGCGAGCTTCGATGGGCTCCTGATTCCTCTCGATTTACCTTCGAGTACAATCAACGGGGACACCAAATCTACCGCGTTTTGGCAGTCAACGCCGATACTGCAAGTGTGTCGACCGTCATTGAGGAGGCGAGCCCGACCTTTATCGACTACTCGGGCAAGCATTATCTGCACTGGAATGTTCAGGACGGCACCGCTCTCTGGATGTCGGAACGGGACGGTTGGAACCACCTCTGGCGCTACGAAACCACAACCGGAAAGGTGCTAAACCAAGTCACGCGCGGTGCCTGGGTCGTTCGACAAGTATTGGAGGTTGATCCTGAGGCCCAACAAATCCTGTTTTACGCCGGAGGTGTGCGCGCGGGAGAAGACCCCTACTATCAACATCTGTGCCGGGTTCAGTTGGATGGAACCGGTTTTGTTCAATTGACCCAGGGCGACGGCACTCACGAGGTCGAATTCTCTCCCGATCATCGATATTTCCTCGACCGATGGTCGCGGACGGACCAGGCCCCGATCACGGAGCTTCGACGAACTGCGGATGGAACCTTGGTGGTGGAATTGGAACGTGCGAATAGCCAAGAACTCGAAGCCGCCGGGTGGACCGTGCCAGAGCGATTGGTTGCCAAAGGGCGCGACGGTAAGACCGACATTTTCGGAATCCTCATCAAACCGTCCAACTTTTCACCCGAAAAGCGTTATCCCGTGGTGGAGGAGGTCTATGCCGGTCCCCAAGACGCCTATGTGCCCAAAGCCTTTGGCCGCGAGACCCGCCTTCATGCCATGGCCGAATTGGGGTTCATCGTTGTGCAAATCGACGGCATGGGGACCAGTGGAAGGTCAAAGGCATTTCACGATATCTGCTGGAAAAACCTTGCCGATGCCGGATTCCCCGACCGCATTGCCTGGATTCAGTCGGTCGCGGCCACCCGCCCATGGATGGACCTGAGTCGGGTGGGCATCTATGGGGGAAGTGCCGGTGGGCAAAACGCCATGCGGGCCTTGATTGATCACGCCGATTTTTATCGGGTCGCGGTGGCCGATTGCGGATGTCACGACAACCGGATGGACAAGATTTGGTGGAACGAACAGTGGATGGGCTGGCCGATCGGACCGGAATATGAGGCCTGCTCCAATGCCGTCCAAGCCCATCGGATGCAGGGCAAGCTCCTGTTAATGGTTGGCGAACTCGACACGAACGTGGACCCAGCGTCGACGATGCAGGTGGTCAATGCTTTGGAGAAAGCCGACCGCGATTTTGAGTTGGTCGTGATAACCGGCGGCGGCCATGGCTCAGCGGAAACCCCCTATGGAAGCAGGCGGCGGAGTGATTTTCTGGTTCGGAATCTCTGGGGACGAGAGCCACGCTGGGAGTGAGCGAGGCTTGCGCTGGTGTCTTCCGGTAGTGACTCTCAGCGGCTGGGATGTGGCGTGAATTGACCTATGGACAGTGGCTTCTGGCTGGGCTGGCGGCGATGGGGATCGGTGTCTCCAAGAGCGGCTTGCCAGGCGTGAGCCTTCTCCACGTGGTCATTATGGCCTCGTTGTTCGGTTCGCGGGAATCGACGGGCGTGATCCTGCCCATGTTGGTGATCGGTGATATCGCGGCGGTGGCGATGTTCCGACGCCATGCCCGAGCCCAACTTCTGCTGCGAACGCTGCCCGCCGCAACAGTGGGAGTGATTTTGGGATGGTCCGTGATGGCTCTGTTTCCCGAATGGCAGTCAGGCTATACCATTGGAGCGATTGTACTCGGCCTCGCCAGCCTTCAATTTCTTCGCGATTGGCGACCCAATTTGTTCGAACACGTCCCACAAAGCGCCTCGTTCGGGATCGTGGTCGGACTTCTGGCAGGGGCGACCACGATGATCGCCAACGCCGCCGGACCTGTGATGGGCCTTTATCTTTTGATGGTGGGTTTACCCAAGCGGGAATTTGTCGGTACCAGCGCCTGGTTCTTCCTCTTGATTAATCTGCTCAAGGTCCCTTTCAGTCTGCAATTGGGCTTGATCACGTTGTCATCCCTAACGCTCAATCTCGCACTCTCACCCGTCATCGTGGGTGGGCTGTTTTTTGGTCGTGAGGTGGTGTCCCGATTGCCGCAACGAGCCTTTGACACCTTGGTGCTGGCCTTTGCCGTGGTGGGTGCCCTGAAACTGATGGGAGCGTTCCGACTGTTTTCCTGAAGTTGAACACTCGCCGACAGCAAAAGTGTCTCGTAGGGTTGGGGCGTGCACTTTTTGGTAACCGGCGGGGCCGGATTTATTGGTTCACACTTGACCGAGAGACTGCTGGGCGACGGGCATGAGGTGACGGTTTGGGACGATCTCAACCCGTTTTACGATCCTGCGATCAAACGGGCGAATCTGGCTACCGCAGTGGCATTGGGTGGTAACCGCTTTCATTTTCAGGAATTGGACCTGACCGATGCCCCGACCGTCACGACCGCATCTCAAAACGAACGTTTTGACCAGGTCATTCATTTGGCCGCCCGCGCGGGAGTCCGCCCGAGTCTTGCCCAACCGTCCCTTTACCTGCGGGTCAACGTCGAGGGCACGGCTAACCTCTTGGAAGCCACCCGAGCGGCGGGTTGCCGAAAATTCATCCTGGCCAGTTCGTCATCGGTTTACGGAATCAATTCGAAAGTGCCGTTTAGCGAAGCTGATCCGATTGCCACCCCCATATCTCCCTACGCAGCGAGCAAGCTCGCCTGCGAGAGTCTTGGTCATGTCTACCACCACCTCTACGGATTGGACATCACCATGGTCCGATTCTTCACCGTGTATGGTCCCCGGCAGCGTCCTGATCTGGCGATCCACAAATTTGCCTCGCTCATTTTGCAGGGGCGTTCCATCCCGATATTTGGGGATGGTTCGACGCGGCGCGACTACACCTATGTTGACGACATTGTTTCCGGAGTGATGGCTTGTACGACGAGAGACTTTGGATATGACATCTTCAATCTGGGCGAATCCCAGACCGTTCGATTGGATGAACTGGTTGAACTGCTGGAATCCTCGCTGGGGAAAAAGGCCGTCATAGACCGGCAACCAGCGCAACCGGGTGATGTGCCGGTGACTTACGCGGATATCTCCAAGGCCCGGGCCAAGCTGGGGTATCAGCCCAAAACACAAATTGCGGAGGGGATTCCCCGGTTTGTGGAGTGGTTTCGGAGAAGGGTTGGATAACACTCAGAGTATCCTTTCAATTTCCTCGTGCCTCTCAGAACGAAAGTTCTAGAAATTTAGCTTAGTCATGCCACGATCAACATAATGGGCAAAGTTGCGGCTAGATTGGAAGTTAAACCGCATAGCCGGGTTTCAAAAACCTTTCATCAAAATGAACTGGACGACATTTCGTAATTTTTCCGGCGGTTTTTTCCAAGGAGTGGCAGCCCCTTTGTCAATCATCACGATCGTTCTCCTTATCCCGGATGTGCGGACGTGGCTAACAGATGGATTCCTAGCCCATCCATGAGGTAGCAGCGTTTTCCTAGTGGCCCTATCGTTCGCGGCAGCTTTTCTTACGAAACGGGTGGCAGACCCGACCGACGCCTCATCTACTTAATTGCGCGATGCAGGGTTAATTCTGTTCATCGCACTCTCCCTTTTCGGTATCGGACTGCTATTCACTGGAGCTTCAACCGCGCTGGCGCCGGAGGACGCCCGTCGTTCCGCCTTGAACTGCGCTATGCTCTGGGCAGCGGCTTGTTTTTTGAGCGGCTTTCTCGCTGGATTTCTCTTTGGTGTTCCAAGAGTCGTAGGGGGCGGAGCATTAAGTTCCACACTACCCGACACTAGTTTGCCCGCTCAAACAACCCCAAGCTTCGCCCAAAGGCCCAATACCAACCTGGAGCAGATTTCAGATTGGCTGACAAAAATTATCGTCGGTTTGGGGTTAGTCGAACTCAGAAGGGCACCCGACCACCTAAAATCCGCCGCAACGTGGATTGCAGAGAGTCTCTCCGCCAGGACGACCCCAAGCCCTGCCGCTATATCATTCGCAGGCAGCATCATTGTTTACTTTTCGATTCTCGGTTCTCTTTCTGGCTACCTTTTAACGTTGCTTTTCTTGGCGGTTGCGTTCGGGCGCGCTGGCCAACAAGCGTACGGTAACAAGGGCTCCTTCGGGGAGGACGACCTGAGCACGAAAATTCGCAAATTCTGGGAGAAAACCCCTGAGAACTCGAAAAAACTTGGACAGTGGGTCAAAAACAACTTGGCAATTGGTACAACAATCACGGATCTAATTAATTCGGAGGAATTGCACGAGTCTCGCAAAAAAGCAGTTGACGAACTCGGAATCAAGTAGAAGCCTCGAGC
Source organism: uncultured Verrucomicrobiota bacterium (assembly GCA_903835555.1). Lineage (GTDB taxonomy): Bacteria > Verrucomicrobiota > Verrucomicrobiia > Limisphaerales > UBA9464 > CAILNN01. The sequence continues at coordinate 23,282 of CAILNN010000129.1, read as the reverse complement.
TATGGGTTCAATTTCAAAGAATGTCATTGCGAATGTCCCTCAAGACAAGGTGATGCAAGTCTTGAATGACCTGACCGTCGAATTTGGCACCTCCATACTTGAAAGCGTCCGCGTAACACCGCAGCCGAATGGGCTGAAAAAGGTAGAATACCCCACCCCGCTGGGTGACTATAACAGCAGCGGCTCGTACGCTTCCTCATTTACCCGATAATCTACCTGACCATTTGCGTTAGGCCTTAAATCTCATCGACCTCCGGCTAAATAACTACGATAATTTTTCCATTTCAGCTTGTAACTTTGACATCTACTGCTGGACAACAAATGACAGCGCCCCTACCAAGGTCAGTGGCAAGGTGGATTTAGGCTGTATTGCCATCCCCTAAGCAGGAAAAGGCTTTGATGGAAATGGACCGCCTTTTGGATGCCCTCACTCGGGTGATGCAGCCGACTGAAGTCGGCCAATGGCTTCGATCACCCAATCCGGCTTTCGATGGCTCGACCCCGTTGCAAGTGGTGGAGCGGGGCGAGGTTGACCGTATCTGGCGAATGCTATTCGATCTGGAATCGGGACAGCCAGGTTAAACGATTTCGGCGGTTGACGCGTGTTCTGCTTTGGAACACTAAACCAAAGAAACCTTGCGGGCATCCGATTTCAATCCACCCCGTCCTAAGGGGACTTGGTTCGAGCGCCGAGGCGGCGGCGCACAGCCCGGGCGTAATATGCGATTGGGAGGACGGAAACGATGGCGCTCACCGTGAAAATAATCATCTGGGTCTGTGCCGTATGCGGGTCGGCAAGGGTTTGTCGGGCAACGTCATCGTTGGCATGCTGAGCAATGGCCACGGGACCTACCGCAGCGATTCGGGAGATGGCGAAGCCGCCGCCTGCAGCCGTACTCCATCCGAGGGCGGACAGCCAGGCGAAGGCCTTGATGCCCATGGCCATGCAACCCATTGAAATCAATCCGACAGCCGCCGTTCCGAGCGAGATTAGACCGACGCTCAGCGAGCCGATGGCAATGAGACCGATCGAAACTGCGCCAATACTGATGGGTGCCACGGCATATCCGCCCCAAGCGACAATAAGTCCAAAGGCCCGATCGCCGCCGGCAAACCAGCCGAAAACGGGGGGCGCACCCTCGTCGGGGGTGGAAAACCGTGCGTGAACCAGAGGTACCCCGAACAGGGTGAAACGGCTTCGGTACTCCCCGGCAGATGAACCGATCTGATCCCGTGGATCGCGAAAACACTCTGGATGGCGCCGCCGTTCCGCCGATCGCAACGTGCGCGTTGCTCGCATGATCCGAAACAGCAGCATGGGCCAGCCTATCGTGAACACCAGCACGAGGGCCTGACTGAGCCAGGCGAAAAGCACGCGCCGTTCCCACCAATGAAACGCGGCTGCCCGAAGCAGGTAAAGCACTCCTAGCAATCCCAAAGCGCCGAAGAACAGACCCAGCGTGATCTTCACGACCGCACGGCGCTCTCGCGGTGTCCGCGCCTGATCGAGGTTGGCACGCAAGGTCAATACTGTGGAGACCACGCCGGATGAGGAAGCTAGCAGAGCGGCGAATCCGGTGGTCTTGGCAATGAATCCGCCGTGGGCTACCGCTGCGGCACCCATTCCAGCGACCTTGGAGGGGGTCACGGTCGATGGTAGCGCTGCCAACACGTTCAGGGTAAAAACGCGACCGGGAGTACTTCGGGATAGTGCGACTTCGACAAAGGACAGCACCCGCTCCTGCAATATCCGGCGACCGCGAGCCAGCCGTTGCTTGACCGCATCCTCGGTTAGGTCGAGTGCCACCGCGACGTGCTCCACCGATCGCTCTTCCCGGTAGTAGAGAACCATTGGTTCCCGGTACAATTCGGGCACGCGCTCCAGAACGTTCCACAAAATCGTTTGTTCCTCTTTATCGATGGCGATATCCGCAGTTGACCTGTCGCCCGATGGCAACTCTTCGGCAAGCTCAAGCGTTTCGGCTTGTCGGACGGGTTCCCGTCCGTCGGACCGACGCAACCGGGAGACCTTGAAGCGTAAAATTCCGCATAACCACGACCGCAGTTTTTCGGGCTCACGCAGTGTGGAAAGCTTTTGCCACGCGTCCAAAAACGCATCCTGCGCCAAGTCTTCACTCTCGGCTAGAGATCCGGTCGCTGAATAGGCCAGAGAGCAGAGGAGACGTTGATATCTCTCGACAATTAGGCCAAACGCTTCGCGATCGCCGTCCAAAGACGCCGCGACCAGTTCCGCATCCGAAATGAGTTCGACGGGGCCCATGTTTTCCGCAATTGGCATCATACTTCACCTGCGAGTGCCCTAAAAGCCCGAATGGGTGACATAAAATCATCCCCGGAGAACGCTTTTCGTCCAATCGAATGGAAATGCCCCGGGGAATCGAGGGCAAGGCCTCGCACGCTGCGGTAGATTTATGATGACCACCACCGCGTCATGGAGTGCGCAGGAAAGCTCTTCCCCGATACTCCAAAAAAACTTTGTCACCGAGCGATTGGATTTGGCCACCTACGAGTGACATGTCCCGCGATCACTCGCCAAGGCCTTACAGCGATACGGCGAGTTTCCGCCGGACACCACAGCTCCCGCATTACCAAATATCTCCATTATGAACGTAGAACGGATTCCATATTCACCGATTACCCGCAGAAGTCGCTTGGGCGCAACGTGGATCAGCGTGCTGATGACGTCTGCATCGCTCGCGACACTCCCCGGAGCCACTCCGTTGTTGCTTGATGATTACTCGAATCCGAAGACCAACAAAAACGGAGTCGAAAGGCTCCTGATTGACGACAAGGCGCTCGGGAGCGCGTCACAGGCAACCCAGAAATGCGAGAACGGTGTGCTCACCGTCAAAGGTGATTTAGCGCCGGGACGCGGGGTGCCTGCGTTCATCAGCGAGGTGTCCCCTCTTTCCGCAGATGGGAAACCGAAAGACTTGTCTACCTACGAAGGCGTCCGGCTGCGCGTCCGGGTGACCAAAGGCAGTCTCGTGGTTCAGGTCGGCAGTTCTGACGTCCAAAATTTTGACTACCATACGAGCGCGCCGATCGCCGGGAAACGAGGGGAGTTTCAAGAGGTACGTGTTCCCTTTAAAGAAATGAAGCGAGCGTGGTCGGAGCAGACGGCGCTCAACTTAAAATCGATCACCAGCGTGAATTTGGTCTCGTTTGGAGTGGCCAAGGATTCGTTTGAGTACGCGGTGGATGAAATTGGATTTTACTAGTTCCAACTGCGGGCACGTCCGGTTCGATGTCAAAAAGCGGTAGAGGACTACCGCGGTCCAAGACGCTGCCGTGCGTTACCGAGGCATGGGACGTCCGTGCCATTTGATATCCCAATCCCCATGAATCCATCCATCGCTGAAACCACCGTGACTGCCTCGCGAGGCACAAAGAGCTCCCGCCTGGACTATCTCGATGCGACGCGAGCGTTCGCGCTCGTGCTTGGCATTTTATTTCACGCATGCCTGTCGTTCGTGCCTGTCTATATCGGATGGGCGGTGCAGGACATTTCGACCAGCCCAATGGTGGCGGTGTTCATGACGGTCAGCCACTCGTTCCGGATGGAGACGTTCTTCTTGCTGGCGGGCTTCCTGAGTCATCAGACTTTTCATCGTAAAGGAGCCCGCGATTTCATTCGAGCACGGCTGCTGCGTATCGGGGTGCCGTTTGTCGTCGGATGGTTCATCCTCCACCCGTTAGTCATTTCCGGCTGGATCATGGGTTCCGCCAGCCTTCATGGCCACGTCGATATTGGGGCTGGACTGCGAGGAGGATTCCAAAGTCTCTCGACACTTCCAAACGGGCTCTTGGTGGGTTCGCACCTCTGGTTCCTATATTACCTGGTGTTGATTACCGTCCCAACGGTCGCCGTACGAGAACTGGTCAAGGCGTCCGGCTCTTGGCATGCGGTGTTGATTCGCCGGGCGGACTCGGTGGTCGCCTGGCTCGCAATATCGCCGGTTTCGCCCATGATTCTAGCGATTCCGACGGCGTCCGCGCTTTGGTTCATGCGGTACTGGAGCATAGACACGCCGGACCAGTCGCTGGTTCCTGAACTTCCTTCGCTCGTCGTCTACAGCAGCTTCTTTCTCCTGGGCTGGATGTTGAACCGGGAAGACGAATTGATTCCCCAAATCACTCGACTTTCTTGGTCACGCTGGATGATGTCGGGCCTCGGTATCACTACCGTACTACTCCTGGGCGAAATTGAGCGCGATCCGGGTCATCCGTATTACCGGACCGCGCACGTGGCTTACGCAGCGGGCTATGCCCTGACCATGTGGTCGCTCACGTTCCTGATGATAGGTATTCTTAGGAAATTGTTTTCGCGGCCCAATGGGTTCGTTCGCTACATTGCGGATTCTTCCTACTGGATGTACCTCCTCCATTTGCCTGTGGTGGTCTGGCTTCAAGTGGCGGTCGCGGAGCTTCCACTTCACTGGTCGCTCAAACTTGCGTTCATCTCGTCCATCACCATCGGTCTCTCATTGTTTACATACGACCTAGTTGTGCGCTCGACGTTTATCGGTTGGATTCTGCACGGACGTCGCAGAGAGCGCGTGATCGCCCCCTGGATTCTTACTTGCTTCAGTCGGCAATGGAATGGGATGAAATCGGCAGCCCTGCGCCCCAGGGAAGGGCGTTGAATTCGATCCGCCCGGCGTGCGGTTGCTGAAGGGGTTGCACGAAAACAAGGTCAATTCGTATTCATCCCTACGGGGTGGCCATGAAATCGTGGTGAATCCAGGTAAGATTTCCACGGTTTCCCTTACTGTTACTGAGGCATGGCCAAAATTGGAATAGGTCTCTGAATGCCCGGATGGGGGGATAGCCGAAGGAAATTCATGCCTCCGCTTCCGATGGCTCGACCCGGTTGCGGGTGATGAAGGGCGGCGAGGTTGACTGACTGCTGCAGCTGCCACGTGTCCTGTTTTGGAACGCTAAACCAAAGATACCTTGCGGGCATCCAACCAATTTACCGCCGCATCGAGGCTATTCAGGGTACCCAATAACGTCTCTCGAGGCATCGCTCTCAACCCCGAACAGTCAAATAGGGCAAGGCACGGCTTATCGATGAAGCGGCTGTTGTACTTGATGGCTCCAAACGCCAACGGGTGCTCTTGAATCGCTAAAGCCCAGGACTGAGGTACGTTGAGATCGGACGCCAAAAGACTGCCTTTATCAACCCCCATGGCATCTCTGGTTTTTGCCCGTCCGAGAGCACAGACACCCAACTGAGGTACATCCACCCTACTCAGGCTGCAACCGTCCCACCTGCCCGCAGAAATGACGCGATTGCGACCAAACATTTCGTCTCCAAAATACTCCCAGAGACACGTTGGTACGCTCCCGCCCAGGTAGAGGACCGGGAATAGGGACTTCGGATGAGAAAAGCGGTGATGCGCATGAATTCCGAACTGGATGGCTGGCAAATCAGACCGATGCACGCGGAACCATTCCTGCGCAGGCTGTCGTGTCACCGGAATCTTCCGGCGACTGAAATCCGAGTCGGGAAAATAGATCGGACGGGACGAACCTGAGCTACTCGACATACGCTTGGGCGGCAAAGCAAACTTCTTCGAGCTTTCCCGCACGAATCAAGTCCAAGGGACGTTTACCATTCAGACTGGGCTTTTCCTGAAGAAAAAACAAAACCTTACCCCATCCATCCAATCGACGGTCCTGGCCTAGGATTATCAAAACGTCTTTTAGCCCCCGCAGCACGTTTCCGTGGCTATCGAATTGCCATCGTGGAAATCGAGCCGCCCGCAGCCGTTCTTCGCGCCACGCCAGTAGTTGATTGGCCGCCAGCCGCTTCAAAACCGCCGTTTTTGAAATCTGCAATACATCAGCCACCTCTTCCGACGACCAACTGCCACCTTCGACTTCTGCCAACTGCTGGCGAACGACCACCCCGCGCGCTCGTGCGCGTTCGAGTTTTTCATCCCTCCCGCCACCAACCCCCATCGTGTTACTAAACGCAAGGCCCACCAGCCGGGCCAATGCCATTGGCGACTGGTCCTGGTGCCTGCGGATCAGACTGCTGAACTCGTTTACCACCAACTGCTCATCTGCTCCAAGCTCCAATTTTTTGCGCTGTTTTTCTACGGTAGTCATCACTTTAGAAGCAGTGTCAGTTGGTTTTCAAGGTTGTCAACTTTGAATACCTAAATTGGATGGTGCTATTTTTCGTATCGATATTCGATCCTAGCGAATGAATGGGATAATCAGGGGGAAGCCTGCATGCGAAGGGGAAAAGCGGCGAGACGCCGCTTCTACTTGATGCCTGGCTAACTCTGCCTTGTTCTGTTTTCGGGGCAGGTTTTCGGCTCGAAGCAATATTGGTCCGCAAATCACCCGACTTCATGCCAGCTTTGAAGCCTCCGCCTTCAACACAATGACGCTGATAGCCAAAATAAAACCACGCCATGGGGCCTGGTTTTTGTGGATGATTGTGGGCAATCTCCGATTCGTAGTTGCTCCCCGGCATCGGTTCCCCATTGTTGACATCCACTTCACCTGCGAAAACACCGATGAATCCTCGCCTTTTGCGTCTCGCCCTCTTGCTTGGCCAACTATTTCTCGTGTTTGGGTGTTTGTCATCTACCGACGAGCCGCCGGTGCGGGGCGGCGACAGGATTCCAGGAATATGGACGGGGCTCGTGGATGAGCGTCCGAAGACCGGGTGGACCAACTACCACCGGGTTCTGTGGCTTGGTGACAACGCCTTCCAGCATCCGGGGCAATTGCCGCAATTCTTTCGGCTGGTTCATGACATGGGAATTGATGCGATCACGGTCGGTTCGGGCGAGAGTCCGTCGCTTGCGGAAACCAATCATCTCCAGTACTACGTGGAGAACGTCGTGAACCGGGGTCTGTGCTTGAAGTTCAATTCCAAGGTGAAGGATTGGGACCGGTTTGTGACCGATTGGGCAAAGGGGGGCCGACCTGATTCCGCTTTGGTTCGTGACTATAGCCTCGATGACCCGCAGTGGCTGCACGAGGCCCAACGGTCGGTCGAACAAACATTGGAACAGCACCGTGGTGGGAAACCGTTTGCCTACGACCTGCGGGATGAACTTTCGATCACCTATTCCGCGAACCCGTTTGACTACGATTTCAGCCCGGTGGCCTTGGCCAGCTTTCGCCGTTGGCTTCAGACCCAATACACCGACTTGGCCGCACTTAATCGGGAATGGGAAACGACATTTGGAAGTTGGGACGCCGTGATACCCTTTACCACGGATCGCATTAAAAACCGGATGGCCAGCGGCGACGCCCTACCGAAGGGCAAGCCGGATTGGCAAGCGGTGCAACAGGTGCATTTCGCCAAGCCCCCCTCCCCTGGCGGGCTGACGGCGTGGAATTTCTCCCCTTGGGCCGATTTCCGGACGTACATGGATGGTTCGTTGGCCCGTGCACTCGGTTCGCTTCGCGACGCGGCCCACCGAATCGCCCCCCAGGCACAAATCGGGATTGAGGGAACCCAGATGGCCCACGCATTCGGTGGTTACGACCTCTGGTCGCTTTCGCAGGTGCTGGACTGGATGGAGCCCTACGATATTGGCAACTCGCGTGAAATCCTCGGTTCCTTCATGCCCGGCAAGCCGTTCATGACGACAGTCTTTGAAAGCGATGCGAATCCTGCGTCGCGACGGCTCTGGCACTTGCTTCTGGAAGGCGATCGCGGCTGCATAATTTGGTGGAGTGAAGACTGTGTGGAGTGGAAGGAAGGCGGATTCGCCCTCACGAAAAAGGCGCAAGCGATCGCTCCGGTGCTGAAAGAAATGGCTTCGCCATTGGCAGCGCTTTTTGAAAATGCACAACCGGAGAACGATCCCATTTACATATACTACTCCCAGCCCAGTATCCAGGCCGACTGGCTGATTGAGTCGACAGTGGATGGTTCGACCTGGCTTCGTCGATTTTCCAGTTATGAAGCAGATCACAACCGGCTTGCCCAAGTGCGGGACTCGTGGCTCAAACTCTTTCAAGATGCGGGATTCTCGCCGCGCTTCGTTTCGGCGGACCATCTGGCTAAAGGGGTATTCAGGACTAATCGGGCGGAAGCGATTGTTTTTCCGGATTCGCTGGCGATGTCGGATCGAGAAGCGTCCGAAGTGGAGCAGTTTCTACAAGCTCCCGGCCATGTCGCCTTCGCCGATGGCACCCCGGGGATATTTGATGAGCACTGTCGCCGGAGACAGCAATCACCTTTGGAATCGAGATTTCCACTTTCCCTTTCTCCCGATCGCATCGGTTCGGCGATGGGCAACGGTCGCCAGACCACCCATTTGGGCGATATTGCCCACTATGCGACCGAGCGGCTCAAAGAAACGGGGAGTAATTTGCCGAATTGGTTACACCAGGCACTTCCGAACCTGAGGCAAGGAATTTCGGTTCCGCCAGAGACCCACACCCGTATCTACCGGTATCGATATGGCCGGGCTCAACTGGTGGCGTTTGAACGCAATATTGACTACCACATGAGTGAGGAACTGAAGCAAGCGGGGGGCAACGAGGCATTCGAAAAACCAGTGGATATAACCGCGACACTGCTTCGCCCGAAGCATGTGTATGAATTACGAAGCCGGGTGTATCTGGGATCCCTGTCCGAATTCCATTTCAAACTCGATCCGTGGCGTCCATCGCTGTTTTTACTGGCGGATGCCCCGGAGGACGGGGCGCGGGTTCTACGCGAATTGGATAATGGAGACAAAAACAGGTGATCAGCTAAAAGGTAATCACCCATCCACCCGTTCAATAACTCGGGAAGAGTCCCGAACTGTGGTAGACACAACACCTATGGTTTGATGGGAGCTACGCCAACGGATAGGGTTAGGCCCCATGGCGAGATTTGAGACAGGGCAGCAAATTGACCCCGTACTTCGCGCCAACGATTGGGGCGAGCACGTCGAATCCATGTATAAAATGCTCTCTTTCGCCCTCATTATTGCCGGGGTTGTCCTGATTGTCCTCGGCATCAACGCCATTCATTCCTTTGGTTCTGATGTCTCCCGATTCTTTACCGGGTCACCTACGGATAAATCAATTTGGATGCTCATCGGGGGTATTGTTCTCTGTGGTTTTGGACTGTTTTCCGTTCAGCAAAGTTGGAAAAGTCAATGATGTGTGCGGTCAGAATCGCATGACAGATTCGGGCTAACCTTCGGGAGTGGTGGCCAGGACGCCGTTTTAAGCGACGACGCAGCATTTCTTCATGCCCGCCATCGATATCGGCTAACTTGTGCAGTCGGCGTGGATCGGACCGCCTATGGCTCGACGGAGTCTCGCCCTACCGATCTTGTTTAACATCAATTGGTTGCGTATGATTTATAGGCGTAGCAAGAGAAGCTGTTATTCGGAAGACTAGAAAGTCTGTGCTACGTCGAGTCGGGCAACCTTTTCCATCACGACCAATCACTCGATGCGCGAGGTCAGGAGCTTTGAGTCTCCTATTTGGATCGCCCTTTCAGGGCTTTTTATTTATCAATCTTTATTCCCTGGGCGTTGCCCAGGGCTGGTATGAGGTCCGCCCCTTTGGGGCTGAAACAATTAAAAGGAACTGTCGCGTACAATTCCGAACACGGTCGTGCAGTACCGATTCTCGGATAGTTGATTTTGGATGCATCCAAACAGCTTTGGGATGCGTTGCTCATGTCAAAGGACCCTGTCCTTGCATTGCATCCAATACTCATGAAAACCTCCACTCTACTATCGGCGGCGCTATTGGCGTCCGCGCCTCTTTGCATTGATGCATCGAGCCATCGAGAAGCTCCCCTGATCACCAGCACTCCAAAGCTGGATTGTGCCGATTTCTATTTCTTCGGCAGTTACGAACCCGGGCGATCGAATTATGTGACCGTTGTTGCCGACTATCTGCCCCTTCAAGATTCCTACGGTGGCCCAAACTACTTCCAGTTGGACCCCAACGGGTTATATGAAATCCATTTCGATGTCGATGGGGACGCGCGCGAAGATATCACCTTTCAATTCCGGTTTACCAACACACCACGCGGCATTGCTTTGCCTATCGGCCCGGCCGGAAATCAGCGGACCAATACCGTGCCCGTGCTGGCGGTTGGCCCCATTTCCGCAGGCAACAACGGGGCTCTCAATGTGGACCAAACCTACACACTGACTTTGGTTCGTGGACCCCGCCGATCTGGGCAGGCGGTCCCCATTGCCGATGCGGCGACCGGATCGACGGTATTTACCAAGCCGCAGGACTTCGTCGGCGAAAAAACCTTTCCCGATTATGATTCGTACGCACGTCAATATGTTTACAACATTGTCCTGCCTGGAACGACGAACCTGGGACGGCTATTTGTTGGGCAACGCAAGGACCCGTTTGTGGTAAACTTGGGCGAGACCTTTGACCTGATCAATATTTCAACCAGCCCATTGGGACCTGTGGACGCGAACAAAGACAGTCTGGCCGACAAGAATGTGACCGCACTGATTTTGGAATTGCCCAAGGATTTTCTCCGCTCTTCCCCCGACCGACCGGTGATTGGCGCTTGGAGCACCTCCAGCCTGATCGCAAATGGCCAGACCAACCAAGTATCCCGGTTGGGGATGCCGTTGGTCAATGAGGTCGTAATCGGCCTATCTGATAAGGACAAATTCAATGCCAGTGAGCCGAAGGATGATCTCGCCAACTTTGCCGATTACGTTACGCATCCAACCCTCCCCGCGATTATCGAGCTACTGTACGGCAGTGCCGGGGCGATTGCGCCGACGCTCTTCCCGCGAACGGATTTGGTAGCAGCGTTTGTCACCGGCGTCTCCGGATTGAATGCCAATGGTGGCGTCGGCGAAATGCAGCGTCTCAATCTCGATATTCCTGCCACCCCCCGGGAAACCCAAAACAACCTGGGGGTCATCGCTGGTTTCTCGAAGGGTGTGCTTGATGCCACGAAAGCCGACCTAGCTGGGTTTCCCAATGGACGTCGTCCTGGTGATGACGTTGTAGACATTGCCCTTCGGGTGGTGATGGGAAAACTGCTGACACCGGACGTCGCGCCCGCTGGTGACGCTCCCTTTACGGATGGGGCACTGGTGAACGCCAGTTTCTTTCCAGCGCAATTCCCTTACCTGAATCCGCCGCTGAAGGGTTCGCCCAACGACCCGATCATCACCATCACGCCGAAAACTGCGGGAAGTCCAGCGGGTCCGTTCAAGGCCGTTCCCGGGACATTTGATCCTGTTTCGAGGGTGTTGACGGTGTCGCGCCCCGCCGGTGAGGCAGGATTTCTCGGGGTGCAGTCCGACTCGACCGTGAAACTGGAGTCGGTAGGAGTCACAGCAGATACCCTGAGCGCCAAGGTGAAGTAGTGGGTGGGAGGAAAGACCTCGCGATAGGACCCTGGGCCATCCAAAGGTGGCCCGGGGTCCAATATCAACCTTCATCGTCCTGGCTATGAAACGTCTTCGTGCATTTGGATTCGGCTCCGGGACCACACTGATGCTGCTGCTATTGAGCGCAACACATCTGCACGGCGCCGCAGGAACGGCCTATATCCCGGCCTCCGATTTGGAGGTATTGGAGCGGCGACGTCCAATGACCCCTGCCGAGCTCCAGTGGCGGCAACGATTTGTTTCATCGCACACCATCAGCCCGGACTTACCTGCTGCACTCCAGATGGCGCGACAATTCATCGAATTATCGCGGTCCGAAGGTGACCCAAGATATTTGGGGCGGGCTGAAACGGTTCTAAACCGTTGGTGGGAATCGAAGGAGGCTACTGCCGAAGTACTGCTATTGCGCGCAACCATCGAGCAAGGGCGTCACGATTTTGTGAAGGCATTGGACTCCCTTGATAGAGCCCTTCAGATCGAACCTCGTTCGGCAGGGGCATGGCTCACCAAGGCGACCATCCATACAGTCCGTGGCGAATATGCCGAAGCGCGAGTTGATTGCTTAAACCTTTCCCGACTCGCCGACCCACTAACAGTGATGGCGGCCACCGCTGCGGTGGCCAGTATGACGGGAAGCGCAGAGGCGAGCCTGAGAGGTTTGGAATTGACCCTGGCCCGAGAACAATCGCGCACATCGCATCAGACCTTGGTCTGGGCACATACATTGGCGGCGGAGATTGCTGATCGACTTGGACGCTCGGAGGCCGCCGATGCCCACTTCTCTGAAGTCTTTCGGATCGCGCCGAGGGAGCCATACACATTGGCGGTATGGGCCGATACCCAGCTGGCAGACGGAAACCAAGCATTGGTGGTTCGAAGGCTACGCGACATGACCCAATCGGATGCGCTTTTGCTGCGTTATGCTGAGGCCGCCATTCAGCCGAATTCTGGTGTTGATAAGCAGACGGCTTTGGCTGCCGTGATTGAACTGGGCGAACGGATTGACCGAGCCCATGCCAGGGGTAGTCAGCTTCATTTACGGGAGGAAGCCCGCTACCGATTGCATTTGGCGCACGATCCCGCAGCGGCACTCCAACTCGCTCAAGCCAACTGGAAGGTCCAACGGGAGCCGGTCGACTGGAGACTGTTGATTGAGGCATCCCGGGCAGCCGGAGCGAAAGACGTGGAAACAGAGGCTCACGCTTGGGCAACCGAACACCGTTATGAAGACGTCCATTGGAAGTAGATTGACTAAAACGTTAAGTCGGACCGTTCCCGCCTTAACGGCGTGACGGGAGATCATCATCATGACGAAAAGACGAAACGCAGGCTGGGCAGGTGGTTGGTGCTTCCAACTAGCCTTTGTCCTTTGCTTGATTGGGTCACCCACTTTATTGGGACACACCTCGAGCGACGGCTTTCTCGTGCTGACGCGGGGGGCCTCGACGCTACATGTTCGTTTGGAACTGGCATTGAGAGACCTCGGCGTACTTCTGCCAATTGATGGGGATGGAGATGGAACGGTCACTTGGGGCGAACTCAAATCGCAGCAACCGGCCCTGGCCGCGTACCGCGATGGTCATCTCCAGTTTTCAAGAAAAGGTCAACCCCTTGGGATTCGATGGGATTCGATGATGGTATCGCAACACACTGATGGAGCCTACGCCGTCTGGACTGGGATAGCCGAGGTTGATAGGGGGCAAGAGGTCGGCATCGACTATCAGTTGGTCTTCGAGGCGGACCGTGACCATCGAGGGTTGGTCCGGCTCGTAAATGAGGTCAGCGGACATGAGGACTCCGCCATATTCAGTCCGGACCATCCCCATTTGGAATGGCCTTCATTGGAAGAACCCGGTCGGCTTCGCAAAGGCGGAATGGTAATAGAAGGGATCCATCATATTTGGACGGGTTACGACCATCTCCTATTCCTCCTTGCCCTTTTGCTCCCGAGCGTCGCCTCAACTACCCGGGATGGGAAGTGGATTTCGTCCGATAGTCTTCCCTGCGTCACCCGGCGGGTGATCAAAGTGGTGACGGCATTTACGGCCGCGCATTCTTTGACACTTGCGATGGCCGCGTTGGGATGGGTCCGTCTTCCTTCTCGCGGCGTTGAATCGGTTATCGCCCTGAGTGTTGTCGCGGCTGCGGTAAACAATCTATGGCCAGTATTTAGGGGCCATGTCGCTGGAGTCGCGTTTGTGTTTGGGCTAATCCATGGATTTGGTTTTGCCAGTGCGCTAGAAGACCTCAGTCTTTCGTCAGGTGCTCTCTTGATGGGTTTGTTTGAGTTCAATTTGGGGGTTGAATTGGGCCAACTCACCGTGGTCGCGCTTTTCTTGCCATTGGCCTATTGGACGCGTCGTTCGTGGGCTTACCAGAGGGTCGGAATGCTGGGAGGGTCGGCTGCGATTGCCTTGGTTGCCGGCGGATGGCTTGTCGAAAGGAGCTTCGACCTGCGTTTCATGCCGTTTTAGCACTCGGACCATCGGGGACGGGTTTCCACGAAACGAAGGGACCCGTCGTTTCTTTTGTACCGTCGCTGTCACGTTTCCGGGTCGTTGATCATTGTCAGTTGCCGTTTCACATGAATGCCGTTACATGGAGTCTATTGTCGGTGCGTGGACTGGATCATCTGACTCTGGATGAACGAGGTCCCGCCCGGCCTTTTCTTGGAATGGACAACGTCAATGCGGGTAGCCAAGCAATGTCCGACGAAGACCTCTTTGCGAGGATAGCCGAAGGAGACGATCATGCTTTTGCCCAATTCTACGATCGTCATTCTGCGGTCTTGTTTGCCGTGGCACTTCGTATTTTGAATCAAACGGAAGAAGCTGAAGACGCCCTCCAGGATGCGCTCACGATGCTTTGGGAGCGAGCAGCACTCTACAATCGGGCCTTGGGACGACCGCTCAGTTGGGCCATTGTCCTGACCCGCAATAAGGCTATTGACCTGCGTCGCACCCGGCAGCGCGGGCCGGAAATTTTGGTGACCAGCGACGGGGATATGCCTGATCATCCGGATAGCACGGCACCTGCAAGCAATAGACATGAAATCGACGATGACCTCTATCAGGTTCGCCAGGCCGTGGCATCTCTTCCGCAGGAGCAGCGCATGGCGATTGAATTGGCATTCTTCGGAGGCCGAACTCATTCCGAGGTGGCGGCAATGACCAACGCACCACTCGGAACCGTTAAGGCACGCATTCGTCGGGGAATGTTGACTTTGAAGGATGGTTTGGAGGGCCGCTTGTGACAAGTCATCAATTTCATGAGCGAGCCGCCCTTGCCGCCGCTGGAATCTTGGATGATAAGGAGTTGGCTTTGCTTGACGCCTATTGTGAGCACCATCCTGATGCTCAGAACGAGCTTCGCTGGTTGAGGGATACCATTGCAGCGTATGCCATTGTCACGACGCCCCCGCGCCCTCCAATCCCCAGCCTGCGCGTCAAGGTGCTCGAGCGAATTCGGCGGACACCACAATGGCCATCTGATCATCCCAAGGAATCGACTGAAATTCCTCTGCCCCAAGGGTTTAAAACGATATCTGCGTTGGATGCCTCCTGGCAACTTACGCCTATTCCCGGCTTGCGCGTCAAGCATCTCACCAGCAACGAAGCGGCAGGCTACCGGATAGTCTTGCTCTCATTAGGCGCGAACTGTCGATTCCCCAGCCATCGGCATGCCCGGGGGGCGGAAGAATTGTTTGTTATTTCCGGTGACTTGATCACGGAAGGACGAACGCTTCACGCAGGGGACTTTCTCCACGCCGAAGCGGGCACGGAACATGGGGAACTCTGGTCCCCTTCAGGTTGCTTGGCTTTGGTCGTTGAACCCGTGGGAAAATGAATTTTCGATCGATTACCTGAACCTGGGGCAGGCTCTCTGGCGCACCAACTTCGGGCTTTGCTGTTCGACTGTTGCTTTGGGGCTGGGAGGAGTAACCTACGCGTTTCCTTCCCGTTTTTTCGCTTGAAGCAAAGCGGCGAGACGCCGCTTCCACTATTCATGGCGAACAGCTCTTTTCGATGATTGGGCACTAACTCCAACGCAGCAATCGGGCTTCCAGACGGTCCAATCGACCGGAATCTTCCGCCAACCCGGGAAAATCCGAAGCCAATTGGAATGCCGTTGGAACGGTCCCCCAAGCGGTGATTCCGAAGACTTCCCAGGCGCGGTCTGTCGGCAGGAGAAGTTCGCGAGCTTGCCGTTGAAATCGCGTCCGCAGGGTTTGCTTCCACTCGTCCAGATTGGCGGCCACGGGGATGGAATGCCGCCCCACCCACGGCAGCCATTCGCGAATCTGGCTTTGATGACACCACGATTCGGCGGCAATCAGGTCGAAACACGGGTCAACGTCGACAGCGATATCAAAGGCATTGGCTCCGGCTTGGTAGGCGTCGTAAGTGTTTAGAATGACCGGCGTCTTCAGCCAACGCGGATTGGGGTCGTCCGGAGCGCCCGATGGGTCGGGGAAAGCATGGGGGACATTGATCATGTAGGCCACCCTTCGAATCGCTTCCGCCACTGTCCAGTGGTCCGGATGAACGCCGGCTGCCGGGTCAGAAGGGAGCGGTGGGCAAATGAGGTAATCAGGCTCGAATGAACGGATTTCCCGCCATAATGCCTCCAGGAGCTCGGGGGTTACAACGCGGCACCCTTCGGCAAATGGTTCGCCACAACGCTGGCGAAGCAGTGAGAATTCGTAGTTGCCCAAAGCCGCGCTGGCCGCTTGTTCGGCCAGTCGGATAGTTCCGGTTTCCAACCGGGAATGGCGATGATGACCGGCGCGTCCATCGGTGCAGACCAAGACCCGTCCTTGAAACAAGGGGCCACGGTCGAGTCGCCAGCGTTCAAATGTTCCGGCGGCGCAGAACTCGAAGTCATCGAAATGGGCGTGTACGTGAAGGACTTTCAGTCGGTTATCCGGGGCTGATTCCATTGTCGGGCTCATCGATCAAAAAGGTGGCGGGAAGGACATGCCTTTGCCATCCATTTTAGGCTGGAGGAATTAGTCGGACGGGGCGGTGCCACGTCAATAAGGCGGTGCGACCCTTCTGAATCCGTGGGCCAAGACGATCGGGTTAAACCAAGCGTTTCGAAGAAGGTATTCAATACCGCGTATGCGGGCGCGATGCCATTTGTTGTCCATCCCTGACGTCAGCGCTTCGAGGTAGTTCAGGGTTCTTGGCCAGAGAATCAAGTCTTCGATCCAAGCGGCCGGAATGCCCTCGATTCCGACTCTCGCACCCACGATTCCACCGACGATGGATGCCATGGTATCGGTATCGCCTCCGCACGAAATCGCCGCTTTAACCGCATCAGCAAACCCATTTGGGAAACGAAGCCAGGCGTGAACAACGACCGGAACAGTGTGGTAGATATACCCACTCACCCCGAGCTTGCCGAAGCGAGTAGAAAACTCACGGGTCGATTCCCGCCGGCCCACGCTTTTGACAACATCGGCAATGACGGGGATAAAATCCGGGTCTAATTGAAGGCGATGGGTTTGTTCGTTGATTTCAGCGAGAAACGCCTCCGAATTGACGATTTCGGCTGTGGAACTATGCCGACTTGCCAAAGCAACGATCATGGCACCCGTGAGCGCTTTCGGATCGGTATGGCTGATACGAGTCGATGCTCGTACAAAGGCAGCCAGTTGATCCAAGTCATCGATTGAGACACCGATGATGTGACTTCGCATGGCCGGACCGTTACCGGCGGAGAACACGCCGCTTCGGTCTGGGCCATACCCCAGCCAAAGCTTTAACGAGGATCGCAAGGTGGCCAATCCGATACCGCCCGGAATACACGCAGCCCATAATCGGATCCGATTGGCTAGTTCCCGGGCAAAGACATGGACATCTCCGCCTGAAGCCGCGATGGCTTCCACCGTCATGCAAGCGTGGTCATAATCATCGGAGGTAGTTCCTTTATCGCCGATGAAATAATAGCGGTCGGAGTCTGGGAACATTCGGACAGCCCGACGACAAGACAAACCCTCGCGGTGCAATCCCAAGGCATCGCCGCACGCGCACCCAACCAGCGAGGCCAGCACCTTGGTCTTCCGATTCGCGGTATAGCTCAAGGTGACCAATCGAACTGGTGAGTTTCGCCGGAAAGCGGGATGCCTGATTGGTGGGCGAGGAGGGATTCGAACCCCCGACCAACTGCGTGTAAGGCAGCTGCGCTAACCGCTGCGCCACTCGCCCGTGACCAAGGACTAGTAAAACCGTTTGAGGTCGAATGACAAGCTCGGAAGCGTGTAGCTCGTTAGGGAAAGCGGCGAGACGCCGCTTCTACTTTGGAACCCAAAAGGCGAGGTGAATGCGCTGGATGGTACGGGCCTTCAGCCCTTCCGATGTATTCGACGGTTTTTCCTAGGCCGCTGGCCTAGGTTGGTATGAGGTCGCGCCGATGGCGCTCTAACTAAAAGACTAGCGTCGCGTTTCCGAATTAAGACAAAGGGACCGGTCTCTTGTAATACATAATCCGTTTAACATCGGTTGACGAGCCAAGCTCCGGGAAAGATTTCCCGTTCAAGTGTGGTTGATTTTTCTGGCACCCCTGCCGGGGTGCGGTTGGTTCATTTCCCGTTGATCCGGTGATGTCGCTTCGCTCAATCACCGGCTATTTGCTGGGAAGCCTCTGGCTTCCGAAATGGCTGGATGAAAAGAGGTTACACTAGATCCGGGGAACGGTTACCATGCCGACTTCACCCTCGTGGGTGCCGATCGCTAACCGATTATCGGAGGGGTCCCACGCGAGGGCCGTGACGGTTTCCCCCAGGCGATACTGGCGGAGTGCTTCGGAGGATTTCCCGGCGTTCCAGAGCAGAACTCGCCCGTCTTCGGCACCACTGGCCAGGAGATGACCATTTTTTTGGTAAGCCAAGGTCGTTAATTTACCGACATGGCCGGTCAGGATTCGTGGGGCTGTTCCTTCGGGGCCTTTGCCGCCGCAGTCCCAGACCATGACTTCGGTACCGCCGCCGGTAGCCAAATAGCGACTCGAAGCGTGCCAGGCTAGTTGTCGGACCTTGGCGGCGTAGCCGGACATGGCCAACTCGCTTTCGGGACGGAAGGGTAATTGCCAAATCTGGACGCTCAATTCCTGTGTTCCGGCGACCATCCATCGTCCGTCGGGGGACCACGCCACGGAAATGAGCGAGGTTTTCCAAGGTAAGGTTGAAAGGAGTTCGGCCTTTTCGGCACTCCAAATGTCAACGCCGCCAAAGCGGGCAACGGCCACTTCAGTCCGGGTAGCGTGCCAGCTCAGTGCCGAAAGAGTGGTCTTGGCTGGCGGAGCCTCATGAACTTCTCCGGAAGCGGGATTCCAAAGTCGCAGGTTTCGTCCGGCAGCGACTGCCAACCATTGTCCGTCGGACGACCACGCCATCTGCTCGACCCAGCTAGATCCCATGGCCAAGGAGTTGGCGGGCTTGCCGGTAAAGCCGTCCCAAAGTCGAACCTGTCCATCCTGTCCGGATGAGGCCAATAATCCGGTTCGGGGCGCAAACGCGCAATGGAATAGTCCTCCGGGATGAGCATCCCAGGAATGAGCTAAACGACCGGAGGTCGTCTCGAAGATAGCGATACGCCCTTCGACACCGCCGACTGCGATCCATTGCCCGTCAGGCGACCAACTCAGTTCTGTTGCTGGTTGCCCAAACGGCGTTGTCCAGTCTATAGGGCGCAGGGGAGTCATCCCGAAGTCATGCGTTCGACGCTGGTTCTGCCTTATGCGAGACAGCGACGGAATCCGGCGTTTAATGCTTCGCGATCGAGGTTACGCCCGATGAAGACCAGTTGGCTCCGTCGTAGTTCCCCAGTCTTCCATGCCCGGTCGGCCTTTCCTTCAAAAACCATGTGCACACCTTGAAACACGAAGCGATTGGTCGTTCCCTTGAGGTTCAAGATACCTTTCATGCGGAAGATATCCTGTCCCTTGGACTGCAATAGCTCGCTCAGCCAAGCGTTGAGTCGTTTCGGGTCGAGTTCACGAGCCTCTTCAATGCCGACGCTGGTAACGGTCTCGTCATGCTGATGGGTATGAGCATGGCCGCCGTGCTCGTGGACATGCTCCGGTTCGATGACTGTCGTTCCTTGCTTCCATTTACCGGCAAACTCATCGAGACCGTGCTGGGTAAACAAAGCGTAGCGTCCATGAGCGGCAATTTGGACACGGAACGTCGAGGTGTCTTCACCCAGGACCAGCTTGTAAACGTGTTGGCCAGGAACGATCAGTCCGCCGGACCTCGTGGTTACCGGGACTCGTTGGAAAATGTGGGTGGCCTCCTTTTCAGCAGCCAACAAGGCATCATGGACCGGACCGGTATGTTCATGGGAATGCCCGTGTTCATGATCATGATCGCCATCATGGTCATGATCGTCGTGGGCGTGGTCATGGCCATGTTCGTGTTGGTGTTCATCACCCGTTCCGTTCTCCTCGTCGTGATCGTGGTGAGCGTGCTCGCCATGATCGGGATGCGAATGAGCGTCGTGGGTTTCCAGCTGCAGGAGAACCACGCCCATGACCGGATCCGGCCCCGCTTCAAGAACCAGTTGATATTCGCCCGAATCCAAGTGAAAAACACCGCTCCATTCGAAGGGGAGTTGGGGTTCCAGGAAGTCACCGTCGAGGGATAGTTTGTGGTCCAAATCGAAGGCGTGCAGGTTGATGACTTGGTCGACTGGGAGATTGGATTGAGTGGTGCGAAAGACTTGGGCGACTCGATTGATACTGCGAATCCGAGTTTCCAAGGCATCCACGTCGGAGCTGCTCACCAAATCGGTCTTGTTGAGCAATATCCGGTCGGCAAAGGCGATTTGTTCCTTGGCTTCGGGGGCATCGTCGAGATGGAGGTGGAGGTGTTTTGCGTCAACGACCGTAACGATTCCATCGAGACGGAAGCGCTCCTTCATCTCGGTATCTGAAAAAAAGGTTTGAGCGACGGGGCCTGGGTCAGCGAGGCCGGTGGTCTCGATGAGGATGTAGTCGAAGCGATCGCGGCGCTTCAGGAGTTGACCCAGGATACGGATGAGGTCTCCACGAACGGTGCAGCAGATGCATCCGTTGTTCATCTCGAAAATCTCCTCTTCCGCGTTTACAACCAGCTCGTTATCGATACCGATTTCACCGAACTCGTTTTCGATTACGGCAATGCGTTGTCCGTGGTTTTCGGACAGCACGCGATTGAGGAGCGTGGTCTTGCCTGCGCCCAGGAAACCGGTCAGGACGGTGACAGGAATGCGGGTATCGGGAACGGTAGCCATATTCGTGGGAGGCAATGTATCGGGTTGCCCGCCGGTGTCCATGCCGGGCAAGCACCGGCTCGGAGGGAGAATCAGGGAATAAGAATGGCATTCGCCGCTTGCTTACTTGATCGGCGACCGGGCAAGCTACCTGTCGCTTTTTCAACGCATATCTCTATGGCGGAACTCAACGGTAATTTGCTGGTCGCCCAATCCGGCGGCCCGACATCGGTCATCAACGCGAGCATCGCGGGGGTCATCACCGAGGCAGGGCGTAACGATGGGATCGAGAACATCCTGGGTGGACTCAACGGAATTCTCGGCATACTCAACGAGGAATTGGTGGACCTCGGCGACGAGCGTGCCAAGACCATCGAGGGGCTCAAGAACACCCCGGCGGCGGCTCTCGGTACCTGCCGGTACAAGATCAATTTCGACAAGAAGCCGGAGCAGGCAGCCCGGGACATGGATCGACTCTTCCAGGTTTTCGAGGCGCACAACGTCCGGTATTTCTTTTACGCGGGTGGTAACGACTCGCAGGATACGGCCCACAAAATCCATCTCCAGGCCATCAAACGCGGCTACGAAATGCGCGTGATGGGGGTCCCCAAGACGATCGACAACGATCTACCATGCACGGACCACTGCCCTGGCTATGGCTCGGTGGTGAAATACAATGCGACGACGGTGATGGAAGTCGGACTCGATGTGGGCTCGATGGCGACGGACGACGGGTCCTGCTGCATTATCGAGGTCATGGGGCGGGCGGCTGGATGGATTGCGGCGGGCACTGTCCTCGCCAAACAGGGAAATCCGGCGGCGGCTCCCCATATTATTTTGGTACCTGAAATCCTTCTGGACGAAGCCAAGTTTTTGGCCCAAGTCAAGGCGACTGTCGCAGCGTACAAATACTGCGTGGTGGTGGCTGGTGAAGGGGTCAAGAATTTGGCAGGTGAAGAAATCGGGGCCGACAAGACTCGTCTGGATGCGTTTGGGCATCCGGTGCTTTCCGGAGCCGCCGACGCCCTGGCGCAAATTGTGCAAGGCAAATTGAATCTCAAGACCCGGACGGTGAAGCTTGGCTATGCCCAGCGTGCGGCGGCCCACTTTGCCAGCCAGACCGATATCGACGAAGCGTTTCAATGCGGAGTCATTGCGGTGCGCGAAGCTGTTAATGGAAAATCGGGCTTTATGCCCAAGATTGTTCGTCAATCGAGCAAGCCGTACAAGACGACGATCGAGCTGGAAAACCTCGAAAACATTGCCAACGTGGAGCATTTCGTTCCCCGCGACTGGATTGACGCCGACGGGTTCCTGCCAAACGAGAAGTTTGTTGAGTATGTCGCGCCGCTGATTGTAGGTGAACCGAAGCTCCCCATCGTCGGTGGACTTCCCCACTACGTGACCCTCAATCGGGTGCCGGTCGACAAGCTCCTGGCTCCCCGGTAACTGCTGGATAAACGATGAGAAAGGCCCGATTGAGAGGATTCTCGAATCGGGCCGGGTAAAATAGGACCTATAGAGCCAATGGGACCTATAGGTCCGCTAGTATAGAAAACAGGCTACGGGAGGATTAGCCGATAGAAGGACTGCTGCTTCGACGGCGGGACTTGCACCTGAATGTTGGCACCGACGGTTGACTGAGCCAACGTGGAGGGCTTCCAAACTGGCGGATTCAGGCCAAGAGCTTCTTGCATGACGAAACTGGAGAAATTGGTCGGCCAACTCAAGGTCAAGTTTCCGGAACTGACCGGGGCAATGACCACTAGGGGAACCTGGACGAAATTTGCGGTCAGAGCGTGATTCAGGTCAACCGTTAATGAGTAGGTTTGGTTGGTACTGATAACCAGCCCATTGTCGGTCCAGTTGAGGAAAGCAAATCCGACTGCCGGCGTTGCAGTCACCGTGGCGACTACTCCATTGGTATAAACTCCATCACCCGTTGTTGTACCTCCATTGATGGGAGAGGAAACCGAATCGATGGAGCTATGGGGCGGAGCTACTTGGCCGGCCTTGGTCACCAGGAAGCTATACGTCTTGGCGATGACGGGCGTGTTGGTGGCGGAAACCTCGACATTAAAACGGTACGTGCCGTCCGTGGAGGGTGTGCCGTAGACTTGAGTTGTGGGGGCATCAAAATAGAGGCCGTCGGGGAGTTTGCCCGACGTGCTGACTGAAAAATTCGTTTGTCCGGCGATGACCACGGTGCGAGTGGGATAGGCAGTTCCGACTTCGCCGTCCGGCAAGTGGTCGATCAGTCCGAGCGGTTGGACCGCCGCAAACGCTGACATTTGAGCGCCGAGATAATTACCGACAACCAAGGTATTGGCGTAGGCGGCATTGGTGCCGCCATGCAATCCGTCGGGGGCAACCGTATCGACCAGGACCTCTCCGGTCTCCGGGTCGGTCGGGCCAACATAGTCATAAAACTCGTACCGACGGGTGACAACCTCATCTCCATGGTTTAGAGGTTGTGGTGCTGCCACCACTTGGAGTCGTCCACCACCCTCAGGTGCTGTGTAATCGATCTGCATAAGTTGCCACTCGACTTCCACCTCATCCGGTTCGCCATTTCGCCAATCTTTGGCCCCTGGGAAATCCGCATCCGGCGTGACGAGATCGCGAAGCCTGACCTCACTATTGGTGTGG
>CAILNN010000128.1 GCA_903835555.1 uncultured Verrucomicrobiota bacterium | reverse complement strand
GTCTTGCGGGCCTTGGTTGCACAGACCAAGGGAGTTTGGAGTCCACCGCTGGGGCCTCTGCTCGACTTCGGCTGCGGCAGTGGAATCGCCGGTCGGCGCGTTCTGTCCGTGTTTGGTGAATCGACGTTTTCGGCCCTGCACCTGCACGACAAGGCTCGTTTGGCAGAGGACTTCGCAGCCGACCAGGCTCGCTCGAAGTTCCCAACCATTCCCATTGTAAACGGCAACCCGGAAGTCGCTTTCGAAAGCGGCCAACCGGTTACCCTGCTGGTTAGTCACGTCCTCAACGAATTATCCACATCGGACACACGCCGCCTAATGGCCCTGGCTCGTCGGGCATCGGCTATTCTGTGGGTCGAACCCGGCACTTCTTTGGCGAGTCGCCAATTGATCGGAGTTCGCGAGGCCCTCCGCGGCGAATTCACGATCCTGCGTCCCTGCCCACACCAGAAGACCTGCGGACTCCTAACCGCCGCACGCCAGGCCGATTGGTGTCATCATTTTGCTGCGCCACCTCCCGGATTGAGCATGGACCCGTTTTGGGTCCGGTTTGCTCGACAAGCGGGCATTGATCTTCGTTCGCTGCCCTATAGCCATTTGGTTTTGGCCCGCCAAGACTCGGCACCGCCCGAGTTGATCGCCAATCGAACGGGCGAGCATCGGGTCATCGGTCGTCCACGTTCGTTCAAGGGATACCTTGAGGTGCTCAATTGTGGAGATGGAAAAGTAGAGCAACTCACCTTGCAGCGTCGGGATCAACCCGAACTTGCCGATCGACTGGAAGAAACCGACGAAGCTATTCTGGCCCGATGGATGATTCAGGGGACACGAATTCGCGGTGGGGTAATCGTCGAGCCTCAATCCATCTCCTCCCCAGAACCGCTGCCGTGACGTATCAAGGGTCAAGTGATTGTTACTGAAGGTGGAAACGGCATCTTGCCGCTTTCTCTCACCATGGCGCGCCGTTCCAAGGGGCAAGCGAATGTTGGTGCTTCAGGTTGATGTCCAAAGGCTTCGTGAACAAGAACACCGGACGGAAAAATAGATCGATTCGAAATCAAAAACCTATTGACGCCATCTCTTCTCGTTGGCAACCTCACTTCACACACGGAATTCAAAGACAGTAAACATGAAGACCAAATCCCTTCTCTTGGCGGTCGCGGCCTCCTTGGCCACTTCGATCGCTTTCGGTGCAGTTAGCTCCAACATCGTTGGCTACACCCAAATCAGCCTCGTGACTGGCAACAACCTCGTTGCTAACACGCTGGACAATGGTTCCGGCAACGGTTCCCATGCCTTGTTCACTGGCCTCCCTGACCAAAGCGCCCTGTTCACCTGGAATGGCAGCAGCTTTGTGGTCGACAACTTCTCCTTCGGTGCTTGGGACTTGGCTGATCCGGGCGTTGCTCTTCCTCCCGGAGTTGCTTTGTTCGTCAACGTTCCTTCTGCCGCCTCGATCTATTTCGTAGGCCAAGTTGTTCAGACCAGCAGCGTCACCATCGCGGCTTCCCCTGCTTTCAGCTTCGTTGGCTCCGTCCTCCCGATTGCTGGTGCTCTCGACACCGCTCTCAGCTACGCTCCGCAAGAAGGTGATGCCGTTTTCACCTGGGATGCCACTCACCAATCCTACGTCGTGAACAACTACTCCTTCGGTTCCTGGGATAGCGGTTCTCCTCAGATCGCCATCGGCCAAGGCATCGTCATCGCTTCCGGTTCTTCCTCTGCGACCACCTGGAGCCAGACTCTTCCTCCGTCCAACTAACACCAAATAGCAGCCCTATTTAGTCAACCCTGTCTCTACTCTTGTTTCAAAACATGAAAAACCTACTCCTCGTCTCCTCCTTGGTTCTGGGTGCTACCGCTACCTTCGGCCAAACCATTAACTTCGCCGCCAGCAAGGGTATCTACGATATCAATGGCACGACCCCCCTCTCCGCTGCCGCTGGTGAATGGGAAGTTGTTTACAACGGTTCGATCATCACCCCCAACGGTGACGCTGGCGTTGCTTTCTCCAAGACTGGTGCTCCTTCCTTGAACACCATCTTCGGCGGAACCGTTTTCGCCTTCCCCGCTTCCACCGGTTTGGCCGCTGGTTCCACTCCCACCATCACCATCATCGCTTGGGACAAGACCGCTCCCGGTGGCGCTCTCGGTGCCACTGCTACCCACGTGGCTTCCGAAACCATCACCTTGCCTGCTCTCGGCGCGATTGGTTCTTCCACTCCTCCTCCCGCTTTGCCTTTCACCAAGCTGGTTCTCCAGGTTGTTACCCCTGTCGTTCCTGAACCCTCCACCTACGCTCTCGCCGCTCTCGGCCTCGGGGGTTTGTTCTTCGTCAGCCGCCGCAAGTAATTGCTGGTACGCTTGATTTGAGGCCGCTCCCCAAAGGAGCGGCCTTTTTTGTTACTCTCATCACTGAAGGAACTGGCTCCCGCGAGTTTTAAGACGTCTTGCGCACTCGGCAGCTCCGATCGGGTGATGCGATAGCGCAAGGGCAATACCGCCCGGGGGCATTTTAGGCGCAGCCCGCAGGGCCGCAGCTCTTTTCCGGCTCCCGCTTCGTTGCTCGCTCCTCGCAGACCACTGCGGGTATGCTCGTCGCTCGTCGCCTCGCGGGAGCAGAAAATCCCTCGCGGCAAACGGTAAGCTATTTCGGAACCACGACACTAGGTCCCATCGGTCCTATTTCCATCACCGATTTCCGCAGGCTAGTCCGCTACTTGGCCGGATGGTTGCTGCCGCGATTTCTGCCGCCTTTGTCGGCAGCTCAGACCGCCATGAAGGCTCCCATCGATAGCCGTCAGTTGCAGTCATTTGCAATTCTGGCACGCACCGGAAGCTTCAC
Source organism: uncultured Verrucomicrobiota bacterium (assembly GCA_903835555.1). Taxonomy (GTDB): domain Bacteria; phylum Verrucomicrobiota; class Verrucomicrobiia; order Limisphaerales; family UBA9464; genus CAILNN01. Next base: position 7,188 of record CAILNN010000128.1, on the reverse strand, counting down.
GCTGACAGCGCGTGAGCTTTTCCTAACTCAAAGCGCCATCAGCCACTCAATGAAGGCGCTGGAAAATGATGTCGGTTGTCGGCTTTTTGACAGGGTGGGGAAAAAGGTGCTGCTCACCCAAGCGGGCGAGCAATTGCTCAAACACGCCGAGATTGTCCTTCGGGAAATGCAATCTGCCCGGGATGGACTGGAACAGCTTGGAAAATGGGGTCGGGGACGCCTCCGCATCGGAGCGACTGCCTCCATTTGTGCAGCACTACTTCCGGGGGTGATACGCCAGTTTAAGCACGGTTTTCCCCAAAGTGCGATTCAGATCGAGCCAGGCGATAGTCCCGATTTGATCGTGGCAATGGAACACCAACGCATTGACCTAGCCATTGCCGTGCAAGTGTCCCCGGATGATCGGTTGGAACGGCTACCTCTATTCACCGATGAACTGATATTTGTCGCGTCACCCGAGCATCCGTGGGCTCAGGCTGGAGTGGTTTCTCGCAAAGAGATTCCCACCCAGAATGTTATTCTCTATCGAAAGACATCTCATACCTTCCGCCTGATCGATGACTATTTCCGCAAGGACGAGATCGCATTGAATACCATCATGGAGCTCGGAAGCATGGAGGCCATCAAGGAGCTTGTTAAACTTAACATGGGTATCAGCATCGTAGCTCCTTGGCTGGTCGAGCGTGAATTGCGGGAAGGAACCGTGGTGGCCCTCCCTCTCGGGCGTCGAAAGCTAAAGCGGGAGTGGACGATTGTGCATTGGCGAGGACGTCGCCTGTCATTGGCCGAGGAGACGTTCATCGGGACTTGCAAGACCGCCGCACAGCAACTGTTTCGCGAGTCACCGATCCTGAGTGAAGGCAACCCGATACCAACCGCTGAGATGCCAGTTCGTCGATCTATTTGACCCAAGCGATCGTCTGGCCTTTGCTCGAGTCCATGCGGCCTCGTTTTCTCCCTCGCTTCACCAGCTTCCTCGCCAACCTCCTGACTTGCCTCCTGATCGCCCCGCAAATAGTCCGGGGGGATACCGTTATGGTCTTCGCCGCCGTCAGCTTGGCGGAATCCTTGAGCGATGCCGCCCGGGAATATGAGTCCAAGTCGAGTGATCGAATTGTCTTCAACCTCGGTGCCTCCAGTCTCTTGGCACGCCAGATTTCCGAGGGCGCTCCCGCTGACCTTTTCTTTTCCGCCGACGAAGCGAAAATGGATGGGTTGGAAAAGGCGGGCCATCTGGTGCCATCAACGCGGCGCGCGCGCCTATCCAATCAACTCGTTATCATAACCCCCAAGGACAGCGGCATTGACCTGCCAAGCCCAGCAACCTTGGCATCGCCCATCGTCCATCACTTGGCGCTCGCCGATCCTCTATCCGTTCCGGCTGGCATCTACGCCAAAGCTTACCTCGAACGGCAAAAGCTTTGGACAGCCGTCGAACCGAAGATTGTGCCTGCGGAAAACGTCCGTGCCGCACTGGCGTTGGTTGAGTCCGGCGAAGTCGAAGCGGGCATTGTTTACCGAACCGACGCGGCCATCTCCAAGCGAGTGAAAGTAGTTCTCAACGTTCCAGTGGACCAGGCTCCCGCCATTCGATATCCGGTTGCGCTTATTTCCGGGGCCGCGCACGAAAAGGCAGCCCGTGGATTCTTGAACTTCCTAAATTCAGCCGAAGCTGCAACGGTTTTTCGTCGGCAAGGTTTCGGTGTGATCGACTAGGACCTCATGACTTCCCAAGACTGGCGTCTGTTCGCCTTCACCATCGGCATGGCCCTGATGAGCGTCGCCATGCTCGTGCCCCCAGGACTTTGTCTGGCGTGGCTTTTGGCCCGGAGGAATTGGCGCGGCAAGTCCCTAATCGAAACCGTTGTTACGATGCCCATGGTTCTTCCCCCGGTGGCGACGGGGCTGATCCTCCTGAAACTTTTCAGTCGGCGCGGGTGGATTGGGGGCTTCCTGTGGAAATCATTTGGCTTCACCATTGTCTTCAACTGGCGTGGGGTGGTCGTCGCCTTGGCCATCATGTCGTTTCCTCTCTTTGTTCGCTCCGCCAGGGTGGCATTGGCCGGGGTCAATCCGCGTTTCGAGCAAATTGCCGCAACTTTGGGTGCCAGTCCGGTCAGGATATTTTGGACCGTTACACTGCCGCTCGCCCGCCGAGGAATCCTTGCCGGCGTTCTCCTCGCCATGGCCCGCGCACTGGGTGAATTTGGAGCCACTGTGGTTCTCGCTGGCAATATTCCCGATCAGACCCAGACCGTGTCACTTGCCATTTATCAATCCATTCAGACTGGTGATGATGCCCACGCTCTCCGCTTGTTGGGTGTTTCCATTGCGACCGCTTTTACTTTGGTCGGGTTGAGTGAGAGGTTTTCTTCCCGCTCCAGGGCATCAGTATGAAGCTTCATTTTCACAGCCTTCAATTGGACCTCCCGGACTTCCCCCTCGAGATCGACGCGGTCTTGAAGGGGCCCGTCACTGGCATTTGGGGGCCCTCCGGCATCGGCAAGACCACCATTCTCGAAGCGATTGCGGGACTTCGCCAACCCACCACAGGACGCCTAATCGCTGGAGACCAAGTCTGGTCCGATGGTTCTCGCGCATTTTCCATTCCACCCCATCGGCGTCCCATTGGCTATGCACCACAAGACATGGCCCTGTTCCCACACATCAATGTCCGCAAAAATTTGCTTTTTGGACAACCTTCACGACGGCGGCTGCTACCCGGTTGGGCTCGCCGTAACGTGGGTGGGGATAGCCAGCCGAGGTGGTCCGAGATTGTCGATCTCTTGGAAATTGGGGAATTGCTCGATCGACCCATTCTCGGATTATCCGGTGGCGAGCGGCAGCGCGTTGTCTTAGGCCGGGCTCTCCTGGCACCCGCTCGTCTGTGGCTGCTGGATGAACCCATCTCCAGCCTCGACCAACCCCTCCGACGTCGCATCCTCTCCCGGCTCCGCGAATTGGTTGAGTCGCTGCATCGGACGGTCATTTACGTCAGCCACGATCGAACCGAGATAACCCACTGGTGCGATGAAATCCTGGCCATCAGCCCTGAGCGACGGGTTGAACTGTCGCCCGCCCGGTCATTCTCGTCGGTTTTTTAGGGTGCCATCGACTATTCTGATCCTTACCGTTTTCTCCCATGCCGTTATCCACTACCGCCGGACCAACTCTCCAATTTCGTTTTCGTGTCCGCCTTGGTGATGATGTGGCCCTCGGCCCTGGAAAAGCCGATTTGTTGGAGCGCATCGCTTCGACCGGGAGCATTTCAGAAGCAGCCAGGCAGTTAGAAATGTCCTATATGAGGGCCTGGACATTGGTCCAAACGATGAACCGCTGCTTCCGCGAGCCGGTGGTGGTCGTGAATCGCGGAGGTGCCGACCGTGGGGGAGCTCTGCTCAGCCCATTCGGTACCAAAATTCTCGAACTTTATCGCACCATGGAGGCCGAATCGAAGGCCTGTATCCAACAGCCGTGGTCCGAACTTCGCTCGATGCTACTCGTACATCCATCCGAATAGAAACGACCCTGTTGGGACCCCTCTGACCGGGGGAAAATCTTGATGAGACCCCGACGGATAGCGGAGCCCTCCCGGTTCTGACGGCACCAACTGGGCAAATTAGGAAAGCTGCCCGACGGATACCGGGACTCCAACGCTGATCGACTTCTGTACGAGCGCCAACTCGGGGATTCTTTCCGGCAATTTCCTACCAGAGTTGCCCCTGCACCACCTGCGTCTCACTACTTCCCAGTGCTACTTCCGCAATGCATTCCATTCCATCGTTCTTCGGATTCCCAACCAATGCCGAGACCGGATAGCGGGTCAGCAATTCGGCAGGATAGGGGTGAAGCAGACTCTGAAGAACTTCCAGCGACGTCGATTCTTCAAGCCATGGCCGAACCCCGCTTTCCTCCAAAATCACCGGCATACGATCATGCACCGGTTCGGTAACGATGTTCGGTGTCGTGGTCATTAACGAAAAGGTATGCAGAACTTCATTCGGTCTCCCGGGAGCGCTCCATGCCTCCCATAGTCCCGCAAAAGCAAACAAACCCCGGTCGGGTCGCACAAATCGCCACGGTTGCTTCTTCTTGCCGATCGTCTGCCATTCGTAAAATCCATCCGCCGGCACCAGGCATCGACGGTACCGAAAGGCGGCGCGAAATGCCGGTTTGGTTGCCGCCGATTCCGATCGGGCATTGACCAGAGAGAACGCAATCTTGGGGTCAGTGGCCCAGGAAGGCACCAATCCCCATTGCATCTCCGTCAATACCGGCACTCCGCGCTCCGTGATGATGACCGGTGCTCTCTGCGATGGAGCAATGTTGTAGCGCGGCTTTCCGTCCCATTGCACCCGCACATCAGCGAATTCCCAATCCCCCTGTCCCGGGGCCAGCGTGTAACGACCGCACATCCAGCCAGAATGGCGGCTCCACCATTGTCCGGCAACCTATCAATAAACATCTCGGTGCCTTAGTCACCCACCCTAAATCAGCTCCATCGTTATAAGATTGAAACCAGTCGAGCCCATCGAGTGTCACGTCGTTGAGGCGAGTTCAGCGAATAGTTTCCCCGACGACCACGCCGAAAACGGTAAATTCAAAGGAAACACGAATCTTTCCTCTGAAAACCCCACAGGGGTTTTGTGACAAAGCCCAGGGTTGGCCCGTCGGCGGGCCTACCCTGGGTCAAGGTTTGTGGAATCATTCAACCCCAACGGGGTTGCGCTTGGGCACGGTTGGCCCCCCTTTATGCTGAGAAATTGAAGTCGAGCCGAAATCAGCGATAAACTTAATCATTATACATATCTCGTCTGACGGACGCTGTTTAAGAAAAACACGCCCTAGGCCGCGTTTTCAAAATGGCTTTGTCTATATGCGCCAGCCAATACAGGCGGGGGCGAGGCGCGACGAGGGAGCATATTGCGACGAAATACGTGACCGAGGAGCAACGAAGCCCCCGCCTGTTTTGGCCAGCAGATAGGCAAATGCATTTTGAAAACACGGCCTAATTTAGCCCCGCCCCAATATTCATCCCATTGGCCGCCGTCGTATCGTCCGTCGGAAACCAAAACCGCTTTTTCTTTTCCAAGTCCAAACTTTGCTGTTTGTTCACCCGGACCACATGCTGGTCCGCCATCAAATAATGTCCCCGGACATTGTGCCGAAGCGCCAGGGAATGGTCCCCAAATGCGGGGCCCGCCTGCCCCGAGTAATCATTGGTGGCCAGTAAGGCCTCCATGTAGACCATGGTGTCGACCGGCGATATGAAATGAGTGGTGTCATTGACATGGCACAGCCCGCAGTTCATTGCATAACTGTAGTCTCGCTTTCCGACGGTACTGCCAAAATTCAATCCCTGCGGAATCGTGTTTTTTTTGTGCTCGGCAATTTCCAGTTCATCGGTTGGACAGGAATAGACCGCCTTCAACTTCACGTACGGAAAGAGCGTACCCGTGGTCAGATCCCCAACTTTATGGTAGAGCCAATCCCGGAAGGACGGCATGTGGCCGGCGAAATCCATCGTATAGGCAGCGGTGCCCAACCCAATCTGCCGAAGATTGCTCATGCACACGGCGGCTCGTCCCTGTTCCTTGGCTCGCGATAACGCCGGAAGCAACATCCCCGCAAGAATGGCTATCACTGCGACCACCACCAGCAGTTCAATCAGCGTGAACGCCTGCTGGTTTTGTCGTCGAAAGAACGACCGGTATAGGGACATTTCCCACCGTGCTACTCCCTCGGCTGTGGAAGTCAATCGCGAATTGTTCGCTCCACGGATTCCATTGGAAAGAGTCCCCGTTTTAACCAAGCAAACTATTTTGAACCTTTCCACTTCGCCTCGCGATTCACTGTCGTTATGCACCACTATCCGAATCCATCTGGGAGGCGAAAGCTGCTCGTCATCGCCATCCTAATCCACGCGTTCCTCTGTCGACTGTTGGGCGCGGACGCCACCTTTATCGAGGTCGGGAATTTTCCCGAACCACCTCACCGAACCGATATCAACCCCGCTCTTCTCTACTGGGAAGCTCTTCTCCTCAACTCATTCAGGCCCCAGTCCGAACACGATTATCTGACCACCAACGAATGGAATGGAAAGAAGCTCGATGACCAATTCCGTGCATTCGCGAGCAGTCCCAATGGTGCCTTTCGAATCATCGAACAGGCCGCTCACCAAAAGGCGCCCTGTGACTGGGGATACGACTTGACCTACGGCCCCACCCTGCTGCTACCGAGTCTGGCTAAAGTAAAGCAACTGGTTCTTTTGGAACGTCACCGATTCCGTCTGCATCTGGAATCGGGCGATGTCAAGGTCGGCATCGAAGAATGGCTCGCCACCGAGACCATGGCCCATCAGGTGAGTCGCGACGGTACCCTTATCTCCTGCCTGGTTCAAGAGACCTTGATTGCCGCCTGGCGGAGCCTCGATAGATTCGATGGATCCTGCCGTTTTTCCACCTGGCTTTGTGGTATCCTGTTTAACCGTGCCCGCTCGCTGTACCGTCGCCATTGGTGGCGGGATGCCGCGCGCTTCTTACCCTTTGTCGGAACCGACGACACAACCCTCGAAACCAGTGTCGAATCGCCGGTTCCTACCGACGACGACGAGTTCGCTGACCGGATGCCACAACTGATGAAGAACCTCGCCCGACTATCACCCAAACACCGTGAGGTCGTTGAACTCCGATTCTTCGCCGGGAATCACTGGTGGATATTGCCGCCGCTACGGCAAATTCTCTCGGGACGATCAAATCCCGACTTCACTACGCCCTCGAACGCCTTCGCCAGATGAATCGCCTATGAACTCGTGTCACGCCATACGCCGCCAATTGACCGACCAGTGCTCGCCTACTTCGCTTTCCGAACTCGATTCACCCGTGGCGGACCACATCCAGCAATGCGCCGGATGCCGTCGATATGCTGAAGAACTGAATTCAGTTGCCCGGGATCTGGTGAAATCATCAATTTCGTCAGAAAAAAGAACTCTTTCTCCCCGAGTCCTTTGGAAGGTGGCGCGGGCGGTACGTTCGCCCCAAAAACACAATCCGTACATCTTTCCCGGAAGTCCAATCGCAATTAGCGGTTTGGCCGTCGTAATCACTTTCCTGCTTTTGGGAGGTGTGTTCTCTGGCTTGCACCGCACACGAACAAATCCCGAAGGGATTTCTGCCATGCATCCCATCC
>CAILNN010000127.1 GCA_903835555.1 uncultured Verrucomicrobiota bacterium | reverse complement strand
GCTCCATTCTCTTCCGATTGACCCCAAGATCGGAATGCCCGACCCGGGAAGCTGATCGGATTTGGAGCACTTTGGCGGATTCGTCCGTCAGGACTTCAACATCATCCTGAAATCGGAATACCAGGGAGGTGAATACGGCGTGCAAATAACCCGGCCTCTCCTCAACGATCTTGGTTCTCGATTCGGCCAAGATGACGGATTTCATCCGCGCAAGAGCCGCTGCCCCCTCTCCTGTGTACGGAATGGGCGCGATTTGGTGCTCCCCATCTGAATCTTGACTGCAAACGCAATTGGGCGCGGCAGGGCAGGGTAGGAGTCGCCCATTCACTACTCCGGTAGCTGGTGCTTTTTTCATTTGGCATCCGATAAAGGCGATGAGCGCAGCCGCTAGGATAATGCCCAAACGCGAACGGCGTTTCATAGGGATCACGCTAGCTCTGGATCGCGGCTGCGCGAGTCAACGCTTGATTTTGTTGTTTGCGTCTGTAAACTTTCAATCGAATCCCGGTTCGGCATGTAATCCCCCGCTTTTGCGCGGTTCATAGGTCTCCGCGTTGGCTTTGGCGAGGGGCAGTTTGGTGCGCTTGAGCCGGGATTCCGTCCCCAGAACGCAATTTGAGTGCTTTCTGTAGGCTCGACGTTTGACTTTCGCGGGTGGCCTTCGTTTACTGGCCGCTCCTTAATCCCCCGGGTGAAAGTCGCTTGGCGGGGGCTCAGGAATTGAAAGGGCAGTTGTGGCAGCCAAAGACGATTACTTGATCGACACAATGGTGGACATGGGATTGTTGTCTCATGACCAAGTGGAAGAGGCTCGCGCCGAGGCGGAGGCGTCGGGCGAGGGCATTCTCGACACGATGGTAAAGACTGGGCGATTGGAGTCTTCGCTGGTCGTGGCTGCCAAAGCGGCCTATTTCGGAGTGGAATCCGTCAATTTGGCTGAAGTTCGGCTGTCGGACGAGGTGATTGGCCTTGTTCCCCGGCATGTAGCCAAAAAGTTTAACGCCGTCCCGGTTGGCCAGAGCGATGGAGGATCGGTCATTGTCGCGGTTTCAGACCCTTCGGATATCGATACGGTGGATGGACTTCGACATGCATTGAATCGTGATGTCGAACTGCGCGTTACCGGTCATTCAGACCTTGATTCGGCCATCGCAAAGTACTACGGCGGTTCCAATCGGGATGACGGCGGTATTCGGCAGATGATTCAGGACATCACCGAAGGAGAAGTGGCCGTAGCCACGCTAAAAGGCGATGTGGCGTCGAGCGGTGAGACGATTGATGCCGACGCCCCGATCATCAAATTGGTCAATCAGTTGATCGTGGATGCCTTTAAGAAGCGATCTTCGGACATTCACTTGGAACCACTATCCAAGCGATTCCGACTTCGCTTCCGCATCGACGGCGTTTGTGTGGAGCAGCAAGACCTGCCCAAGCGTTTGCAAGCGCCAATCGTGGCTCGGCTCAAAATCATGTCCGCCATGAGTATTGCCGAACGCCGAATTCCGCAGGACGGGCGTATCCAGACCAATGTCGGCGGCAAGACCATCGATTTGCGTGTCAATTGCCTCCCGACACAACATGGCGAGGCCATCGTCATGCGTATCTTGGACAAGACGGGCTTGCGCCTCGGTTTGGGCGAACTCGGATTTTTCGCCGATGATCAGGCGACATTTGAACGGATCATCGGTCTGCCGGACGGTATCCTGCTGGTGACCGGGCCAACTGGCTCTGGAAAGACCACCACGCTGTATTCGTGTCTCAATTATATCAATCGACCTGATCGCAAGATTATCACGGTGGAAGACCCGGTCGAATACATGCTCGCCGGTATCAACCAAGTCCAGGTGCATGAGCACATCGGTTTCACGTTCGCATTAGCCTTACGCTCCATGCTCCGCCAAGCGCCCAACGTGATTATGTTGGGCGAAATCCGCGATATGGAAACGGCGAGTATCGCCATCAATGCGTCACTCACCGGGCACTTGGTATTTAGTACCCTCCATACCAACGACGCTCCAGGAGCTGTCACCCGCTTGATAGATATTGGTGTCAAACCGTTCTTGGTCGCTTCCTCAGCCCGCTGCTTGATGGCCCAGCGGTTGGTCCGAAAAATCTGCAAGAACTGTGTGCAGCCCTATCAATTGACCGAAGCAGAATGCCGTTCTTTGAATTTTACCCCGGAAATGATTGCGCAGGCCACGCCCAAGAAAGGTCGGGGATGCGCCGAATGCAACAAAACGGGGCATCGGGGACGATTTGGTATCTTCGAGATTTTCGTGATCAACGACGAGGTCCGGAAGCTGATCTACGAAAAGGTCCCGGCGAATCAACTGCGGCTAAAATCGCGCGAATTGGGTATGCGTACCCTTCGGGAGGACGGGGCGCGAAAGGTTTTGGCTGGGCTGACGACTGTGGACGAAGTGATTCGTGCGACCGTTACCGATCACTGACTGAATTCTGGCAATGCATCTGCTTAACAACCCGTTGCTCCTGCGGTAAACCCTGAGCGAACACTTTTTTGTCATGTCGTACCAAATGTCTGATTTGTTGCAGTTGATGGTCTCGGAAGGGGCCGCTGATCTGCACATCCGAGTCAACATCCCTCCGGTGATCCGTTTGCATGGTGTGTTGCACCGCGTCGATGGCCCGCCGTTGCGTCCCGAGGATACTGAAGAGTTGATGAGATCAATCACCTCAGAAGACCATATCCAACAGATTCGCGAGAAAGGAGGAGCCGACTTCGGTTTCGCTTTCGGCGAAATGGCCCGCTTTCGCGTCAGTGCCTTCAAGGAAAAGGGCAACTTCGCCCTCGTCCTTCGCCAGATTCCCAGCAAATTGCTCACCTTTGAGCAAATCGGGTTGCCACCTGCCGTTAAGGAACTGCTCTGGAAGCCCCGCGGTTTGATCCTGGTCACGGGCCCGACAGGATCCGGCAAGACCACTACGCTCGCTTCGATGATCAACATCATCAATGAAGAGCGGGATGAAGCCCACATTATCACCATCGAAGACCCGATCGAGTATTACCACAAGCACAAGAAGGCGGTGGTGACACAACGCGAGGTCAATGTGGACGTGCCGAATTTCGCAGAGGCCTTGCGGCGCGCCCTCCGGCAAGACCCAGACGTTATTCTGGTCGGTGAGTTGCGCGATTTGGAAACCATGGAGGCGGCTATTGCGGCTGCTGAAACGGGACACTTGGTGTTCGGCACGCTGCACACGACCGGAGCGGCCAAGACCATTGACCGAATAGTCAATGCCTTTCCTACCAACCAGCAGGAACAAATCCGAATTCAGCTATCGACCGTCCTCCAAGCCGTCATCTCCCAGTTGTTGTTGCCTCGGAGCGATAAACCGGGCCGGGTGGCCATTTTTGAAATCATGGTGAATACGCCGTCGATTGCCGCATTGATTCGTGATAACAAGACGTTCCGTATCCAGTCCGACATTCAGACGGGTGCCAAGTTCGGTATGTTTACTCTTGATAGTTTTCTGGTTGAAAAATGGCAGGCTGGCATGATTTCTGAAGAGGAAGTTGTAACCAAGTCTCAGGACCCCACGACTATTACCCTGAAAATTCAGGAAATTAAAGCTGCTCAGGCTGAGGCTGCACCGCGTAATTAAGGACCCGATTCATGGCTGATACCGTCGCCGAACCATTGCTGACCATTCTCCGCGAGCGAGGCATGATAGATGACCTGCAGGTGGAGGAGGTCATGCAGGAACACCTGCGGGGTGGTAAACCCGTGCTGACCGTCATTCAGGACTACGGGTTGTTGGACTTGGATACCTTGCTTCAAGTCATGGCGGACCATCTGAGCACCATGGTGGTTGAAATTGACGAGACGGCAATTACCCCTGACGCGGTGGCCCGAGTTCCTGCGGAAAGCGCGCGAATGTATCAATGCATCCCAGTGGGACTTTTTGGAGATACGGTCCAGGTTGCCTTGATTGACCCGCTCAATCCGCAGGTGATCGACGAACTATCGTTTACCGTCAAAGGGGAGATGCAGTTGGTCGTCGCTGATCCCGCTTCCATCTCCAAAGCGATTGAGAAATTTTATCCCGCCAAGGGTTCAGGTGGCTATGGCGATATGCTCGCCCAATTCGGGGCCGAAATACATTCGGCCATGGAAGAATCGGGCCCGACAGGGATGGCCATTGATGATTCCAGCGAAATACCCGTGGTCAAGTTCGTGAATTTGATCCTGATGCAGGCGGTCCAGGATCGCGCGAGCGATATCCATTTTGAGCCATTTGAAGACGAGTTCAAGATACGCTACCGGGTCGATGGTGCGCTTTATGAGATGTCGCCACCACCCAAGAGCTTGGCCAGCCCGGTGACCTCCCGGCTGAAAGTCATGGCCAATCTGAACATCTCGGAAAAGCGCATGCCGCAGGACGGGCGTATCTCTGTCAATATCGCCGGAAAGCAGATCGACCTGCGTATGTCGACTTTGCCCACGGCGTTCGGCGAATCGGTTGTGTTGCGTGTTCTAGACCGTTCTGCAGTCAATCTCGAATTGGAATCACTGGGTCTCCCGAAATTCGCTTTTGACTACACCATTGAAACCATTAACCAGCCAAACGGGATTTTCGCCGTTACTGGACCCACTGGTTCGGGAAAAACCACAACGCTTTACTCCTGCCTGCGGCGAATCAATACCATCGACACCAAGTTGTTGACGGTTGAAGACCCAGTCGAATTTGACATTGAGGGCATCATGCAGGTGCAGGTCAATGAATCGGGAGGGTTGACGTTTGCTAAAGCCTTGCGCGCCTTCCTTCGCCAAGACCCGGATATCATCATGATCGGGGAAATGCGCGATCTGGAGACCGCGCAGATTGGCATTCAAGCATCCCTGACCGGCCACTTGGTTCTATCCACACTCCATACCAATGACTCCGCCGGAGCGGTTACGCGTTTGGTGGATATGGGGGTCGAGCCTTTCTTGATTTCGTCAACTCTGCTCGCCGTCATGGCCCAGCGACTCGTTCGTAAGGTCTGCGTCAAGTGTCGAACTCCGTTCGAGCCGTCAGAAAACCAATTGAGCCAATTGAATCTGTCGCCGCACGATTTGGGCGACAAGATGTTCTATTACGGGCGGGGCTGTTCCATTTGCAACGACACCGGTTATCGCGGGCGAAAGGGGATTTACGAGTTGCTGGTTGTCAGTGACCCGGTTCGCAACCTGATCAATGAGCGGGCGCCGACGGTCGTGGTTCGCCAGAAAGCTATTGAGCTGGGCATGGTCACCCTTCGAGATGACGGCTTGCGAAACATTTATGCCGGTGAAACCAGTGTTGAGGAAATTTTGAAGTACACCTAACGCGGCTACGAAAGGACCAGTATGGCGAAATTCAACTATGTAGCGATGGATTCCCGGGGCAAGGAGACCAAGGGCGTCCTCGAGGTCGGCACCCAGGCCGAGGCCATCAATCGTCTGAAAGAGATGGGAATGTTTCCCACCAAAGTGATGGAGGCCGACAAGCCCAAGGACAAGAAGACCACCAAGGGCAGTTCGGCACCCGGAGGAGGTGGCGGTGGCGGGAAGAAAAAGGCAGGCTCCATCAATATTCGGATTCCCGGTATGGGAAGCGGCGTAAAGACCAAGACTTTGACCACCTTTACCCGCCAATTGGCGACCTTGGTCGATGCCGGCCTTCCCTTGATGCGTGGGCTTCGCGTGTTGTCCAAGCAGGAACGGAATCCGACGCTAAAACGGGTTGTTGAGGACCTGGCCGTTTCGATTGAAGGAGGCAGCACCTTCTCGGAAGCCCTCGCTCAACATCCCAAGGTTTTCAACAAGTTGTTCATCAACATGGTCCGCGCTGGCGAACTCGGCGGTGTACTCGAAGTCGTCTTGAACCGTCTCTCCGAGTTCATGGAGAAAGCCGAGAAGATCAAAGGCAAGGTAGTGGCGGCCATGTTCTACCCGTCGGCAGTCATGGTCGTCGCCGGTGGTATTCTGGTGCTGCTGATGGTGGTCGTCGTTCCGAAGTTCAAACAGATTTTTGCCGACATGCTCGGAAGCGAAGGACTGCCCGGTTTTACCGAATTTGTTCTCAAAATCAGCGATACGATTAAGACACAAACGGTGATTTTGACTGATGGCCCTCCTTACGTGTTGCCCGGCCCGGTTGTAATCGGAGTCGTTGTCTTCCTAATTGCCTTCCGGTTAGCCGTCCGAACCAAAAAAGGGCGATGGCTCTGGGACAAAGTCAAATTGCATCTTCCGGCCATCGGACCGGTCATCAGCAAAGTGGCCATCGCCCGTTTTTGCCGAACCTTGGGAACCTTGGTGAGCTCCGGTGTTCCCATTCTTCAGGCGCTGAACATTGTCAAAGAAACCGCCGGCAATGTGATTGTAGCCAACGCGGTGCAAGAAGTGCACGAATCTGTCAAGGAAGGGGAAACCATCACTGCTCCTTTGGAGAAATCCGGCGTCTTTCCGCCCATGGTTATCAGCATGGTCGATGTCGGCGAGCAGACCGGTGCCCTCCCGGAAATGTTGCTGAAAATCGCTGACAACTACGATGATGAAGTCGACAACGCTGTCGCCGCCATGACCTCGCTCTTGGAACCAATCATGATTGTGTTCCTGGCCATTATCGTCGGTAGTATTGTCATCGCCCTGTTCCTGCCCCTGATCACCCTGATCGATAAGCTAGGTGGCAATGACGAAGGCGAAAAGTAGGCGAGATAGTTTTGGCCATCCGATTGGTATTCAGAAAAGCGGCTCCCAGTCATCGCTGGAGCCGTTTTTTTTGGAAAATCACCGATACCTCACTTGACGCCATCGAGAGACGTCTGTAAATACAATGTAGTTACAATGCATTGGCAAATATCCAAACAAAAGCTCCCGAATGGAGTTCGACTGGAATAGGCCACCATTTGAGTTGGATGGTTCTTTGAAGGTTCGGAATGTCGAGGAGTCGTTTGAAGACCCGTTCGCAGTGCGGCTGATGCCGGATTCGCCCCGGTTCAGCGTGCAGGCGCGGTATTTCAATCTTGGACGCTCGGCGACCGGAATTGGATTATTTAGTGTGTATCGGACTAATGGCCGCTCAATTCGTGTGCTGCTGTCTCGTCCATTCACCGAATCCGAGGATTTTTTCTACCAGCGCAAACGGCGGCAGACGCTGGAAGGGTAAGGCAAGGGTAGTGTGAACAGATGGGTTGAAAGCTTGGTTTTGCGTGGTTGATACAGGAAATGGCGTTTTTCGGCTGGTTATGAGTTTTGGCACAATAACCTCGTGGGAAGAAGTCCCGCTGTTTGACAGCGAAGATTCGGAAGCGGCCTTTTGGGCCGAGAACGAGGTGGACTTGCGCCTCATGGAGGTAGCCACGACGGCAACAACCGAAGGAGCTGATTCCGTGACCATTACGCTTCGAATCGACCCGCGAATGTTGGCTCGAATCAAGCGATTGGCCCGGGAGCGGTACTTGAACTATCAGAGCATGATCAAACAGTGGTTGAGCGAGCGGATGGAGAAGGAGTTGCGAGACCGGCAATAACGACAGGCACTGACGAGAAGCGAAATGAATTAAGGTAGTTTGCGCAATGGGAAGCAAAGAGAATACCAAAACAACTAGAGGCGGCTTGAGATACTGAATCGACAAAATGAACGCGAGGGACATCTAAACGCGACGGGCAATACGTTGTACCATTTTTGAAACAGAACCACGTTATGAACGCGATGTGGCCATACGAGCCTCAACGGGCCGGGGAAACTCCCGCCCATATGGATTCCCGAAACGGTCGCAGAATCCTCCCCCTGGGGGCTAGGTTCCGTCGTGCGGATGTGCGTGACGTCGTGGGTGGAAAAGTTGGTCAGACATGCAGGAATCATCGATGCAAGGCCCCTTCACAGAGTAGGGCATTTACCCTGATAGAACTCTTGGTGGTCATTTCCATCATCGGAACTCTCGCAAGCTTGGTTGTCGGTTTGGCTCCAACCGTGAGTGAACGGATGAAGGAGGCTCGCATCAAATCGGAATTGGCTGAGCTCCAAGTGGCAATAGATGCCTACAAGGCCAAGTTCGGCATTTATCCGCCGGACAATGGCAAATTCCTGAATGGCCCTCTATCTGAGGCAGAAACAGAAACGTTCAGTGCCTTGAACCCCCTGTATTACGAGCTGAGCGGAATCTTCGTCGATAACACCAATCGCGTATTTGTTACGGCCGACACAAAACAACAACTGGGTGCCACCGACATCCTCCGCATCTTTGGGCGCGACGGGTTTGTCAATGCCGTGCCCCTGAATCGTCGTCGTTCATTTACCCACCGTATTAATGATCGTCAGCATGCAGGAATCTCGCGCAAGTCAGATGCCGGCGGACTGGAGGTCCTTGCGGTAGGGTTTATTACCGATTCAACTGGAAAACGTGGTTCCGGGTTCACTTGGCCTACGGACAATAAATCGTTGGCTCAGAATCCTACTCCGGTCCCAGCAAACCCTGGATTAAGCCCCTGGCATTACGTTTCGACCAGTCCCGTTCACAACCCGGAAGGCTATGACCTTTGGGCCGAATACTTCGTTCGGGGTGAACGCCGCGTCCTGGCAAATTGGAAACAGTGACTTCTTGATGTTGATCTGCGATTCCCACCCGGCATTCCCCAACCACAGTTTCACCCCATTTCTTCATGAGAAAATCGGAACCACACCTGCGAACTAACCGCGGGTTTACCCTCATCGAATTGCTCGTCGTCATCGCCATTATTGGCATTCTTGCTGGCATGCTATTACCGGCGATTGCCGGTGCCACCAAGAAGGTTAAGGTGAAGCAGGCGGCCGTTGATATTGCGAATTTGGTTTCCGCTATCACCGCCTACCAGACGGAGAATCAGCGGCTGCCCAGCTCCGACAAGACCCGCAATGCCGCCACTACCGCCTACCCAGACTTCACTTACGGAGCCATACAAAACGGAGCCCAGGTCCTCGATGGATCGGGAAGAACCGCCTACGACGCCATTTCAAACCCCGCCGGTCCCGGGTGGCAGGTGAGCAATTCCGAATTGATGGCCATTCTCACGGATACATCCCTTTCCATCAATGATTTTACCGGGGTGGTTCCCACCTACGCAGTGGTTAAGGATTCGGATGGAAACCCGGTCAACTACGGTCACAAGTTGAGTCCGAAACGTTCAACGATATTGAATGTCAAGACTGTCAAGGGAACCAACCCGAGCGGTATGAGTGAACAGGATAAGGTCTATCGCGATCCATGGGGACATCCTTACATCGTAACCTTGGATCTCGACTATGACGGACGCATCTTGGATCCGTTCGGTAAATTACCGGCCACAGACCCAAACGCGCGCTTCATCAATCAGCCCGTCATTGGCTGGTCCCTGGGACCTGATGGCCGTGCGGACTTGACTCAACCGCCGAGCCGACCGCCGTCCACGGGATTATACGTGAACAAAGACAATATCTACAGTTGGCGCGAGTGAGGTTCCCACCGGCGATTCCTTTGAGCCATGAAAACGTTCCTTGCCCACCAAACCCGATTTCGGGCCATCGCCCGATTACATCACGGGCGCGGATTTACAATCTTGGAACTGATGGTCGTGGTCGGGCTGATAGGTCTGATGACCTTTATAGCCGTCCCCGCTTTCAAAGGGTTCGGGCAGTCCAATAAATTAATCGCCGCCCAGCGCCAGATAGGGGATGATGTGGGATTGGCTCGTCAGTACGCGATCAAGAACCGGACTCCGGTCTATATGGTCTTTTTCGCGCCCTATAACCCCGACGATGTGGCTACACAGTCGACGCCCTTTCCCAAGGTGATGGTCAACAATCACCAAGCGTGGTTAACCAAACTGTCTCAAGCCCAAGGGCTGCAAACCAATGTGCCCTATCTCGCTCTTCGAACCTTCACCAACCTGTATGCGGGAATCAACGCCAGCTACGCCTTCTATACCGACCAGACCTTGGGCGATCAGCCAGGTGTTCAGCGGAAGCATTACCTTTCTTTCTCGGGGAATATTTGGAAGACACTCCCGGACGGAATCATCTTCGCCCCTTTCATGGAACCAAAGATTTCACTCAACAATGCGGTGACAAATCTGGCAATGCGGGATGTGCCGTTTCCGATCGCCGATCAAATCGCTGGTTTGGTTCCCCTGACCTATCCATGGCCGACCGTTCGGCTACCTGTGCTGGTCTTTGATGGACAGGGTCGCCTGGCGGAAATTGACAAGACAACCGGCGTAATCAATTCAAGCGCCAATCGAAGTGACCGGTATCTGGCCTTGGGCCTGGGCACGGCAATTCTTCCTCGGCAACGGGTTTTTGATGTGCCCGGAAGTGGTGTCCGGGTTCAAGCGACGGAATTTGACTTTAGCGGAAATGTGGACGTCTTGGAGACGCCGAAATCCAATTACACCAATTCCTTTTACCATGTACTGGCTTTGACCGGACGGTTGAGGAAGCAACCGTGGCCTCTGTACTGAAAGGCGTCATGTATATTACTTTGGCTCAACATCCCCGCAAGCTCGCCGCCTTTACCATGGTGGAGTTGGCGATTTGCATCGCCGTCGTGGCCGTGGCGATGGTGGCCATCCTTGGGGTTTTGCCAGCCGGACACGGGGTTCAGCAGTTGAACCGGGAGGAAACCATCATCAATCAGGATGCCACTGTACTCCTGGAGGCCATTCGCACCGGCGCGTGGCGGTCAGATGATTTGGTTAACTATGTCGACTATATCGTGGTCGAACGCCATCCGTATGCAGCGGACGACGCGGGAAGGACGACGACCAACGGCTTTTCCGGCGTCTGGTTCTCCGGTGCCAACGTTCCCGCTCCAGCCACCAAATTGTCGGCTCCATGGGATGTCGTAGGGCTCTTGTCCTTGCCTAAATATGAAGGGATTCTTCAATATGACGCCTATGCCGATCCCAAGGTCCCCGGCGTTGGTTACACCAATGTGGTGACCGCTCAATTCCGTGCATTCAGCGGTCCCTTGAATGAAAAGCCGATGGTGGCTAGAACGGCCGTGCCCGTTCCAGGCACTTACGACAATTCCTTCCGGTATTTGGTGCGGGTGGAAATCACCCCTTTGCGTGCGACTCCGTTGGTATCCACCAATCGTGTCGCCTTGACTAATTCCATTATTTCGCTTTGGACCCATGAAAATGTGGTGCGTCACTCGCTATACGACGTCAGTCTCACGTTTCAATGGCCCGTGTTCGGCAATGAGGTCCCAGCCCGCGTGGGGGCCAATTCGCGCACCGTCCGCACTCAGGTGCAGGGACGTTTGGTGCCTTTTTATTTTAATGGGTCCAAGACACCCTACACCGTTCAGCATTCCACGGTGGTTCCCCGCAACTTTGTGACCACGTCCGCCTCGGCCAATGTCAAATACCCCTAACCGCCGATGAGCACCCACCCAAAAATTCGTCGAATCCGTCGGTTATCATCGGCATTTTCGCTGCTCGAGTTGCTCGTGTCCATGGGCCTCTTGTCGGTGATTGTGCTCGCTTTGTTCAGCATGTTTGATCAGACGCAAAAGGCGCTTCACACCGCTACCGCACAAGTCGACCTGATGGAACCGGGTCGTTCTGCCATGGACTTGCTGACACGCGATATCGAACGCGGACGCGCCACCCGGTTTCCGGGGGTTACCAATCTTGCCATCACTCGACTTGAGCGAACCGGCCCGTATTCCATTCCGGGGGTGTTGGATGGATACCATCGGGATTCTGCTCTGAATGAACTCTTTTACTTAACCCCACTGCGAGGGAATCAATGGACGGCCCAGGGCTGGTTTATCGCCGACGAAACCGATCCTTCCTTGGTTCCAGATGCGTCGAAAATTGGTGCCTTGTATCGCTTTGAGTCGACCAATGTTGTCGCTCTTCGTGGACCGTTCGTTACCAACGATTTTTCTCGTCAGTGGCTGGAATTTAACCGTCGGAGCACAAATGCTCTTCAATTCAGCCGATTTCTCGACGGTGTGGTGTTTTTCAGGACCACATCCTTCAGCTCGGAAGGGCTGCCCCTCGACTCTTTTGTTGCGCCGACAAATATTCCCAGTGGCGTGGTTATCACCAATTTCAATGCCTCCGTTGGTCTCACGGCATTTACTAACCAAGCATTACCCACCTCGCTGGAAGTAGAATTTGGCATGCTGCCGCCCAGGTTGCTGACTCAATATCGAAACCTTCCTTCTGGAACGGCCCCCAACGCCACTACTATCCGCTCGAATTTCTTCGTTCAGCACGGCGGCGACGTCCTCCTATTCCGCCAGCGAATCTCTCTTCGCACTTCGCTCCAATGAAACGATCCGCTGTCTCCGCTCGTCAGGGCATCGCCCTGGTCATAACGCTGATCATGTTGTCCGTGGTGACCATCACGGCCGTGGCCTTCCTCGCCGTTGCCCGCCGTGACCGCGGAGCAAGTGTTGCTACTGGTGAACAAATGGAAGTTCGATTTCTAGCCGATGCCGCTTTGAATCGCGCCAGAGCCGAGATTTCCTCCGGAATAGCGACGGCCAACAATCGGTCGGCCTTTCGCTTTTTTGTCTCCACCAATTACATCAATCCGAGGGCCAATCCATCCGATTCCTATCTCCTCAACGGTAACCTCGACGCGTTGACCAATGTCAACTACCTCAACACCACCGACCCTGCCAATCCCCGTCCGTTGGATTTGTCCAGCAGCGGTGATCGGGAGTTGTACCGCCGGATGCTAGCCAACCTCTTTTACTCGCCCCGCGCACCGGTCTACGTCGTTACCAATCGAAATGCGCGAAACCCCTCCGATTTTCGGTTCTACCTCGATTTAAATCGCAACGGGCGATTCGAAACCAATGGACTCATCGTCGGGACCGATTCCTATGGAAAAACCAACGGCTTTGTCCCGGAAAATGTGGTGGGTGATCCCGAGTGGGAAGGTATTCTCCAACACCCCGATGTTCCGCATTCCGGTACAAATCTGTTCGTCGGGCGGGTGGCCTATGTGGTGGTGCCGTCAGGACGCAATCTGGATATTAACTTCAACCATAATTCAGTGAAATCGGCATACAGCGTTGCCGACCTCACCGGCAATGGCCAGTCGGCATTTATGCGAAACGAAGCCGCCGGTGGATGGGAGGTCAATCTGGCTGGTTTCCTGAGCGATCTGAACACCAACATTTGGCCCGCGTACTCCAAGGTTTCGCCTTACCGATACAACACCAATCTAAACACTCCCAGTAGTGGACTGGCCTTTGACGATGCTTCGCTGTTGGTTCGATATCGACGTACCACATCCGCGCCGACGCTGGCTTCCAGTCAGGATTTTCTCGCGCGGGATTCTGGGACAAACGCAAACGCATTTGCCGCTCAAATAAAGAACGACGGGGTTGACCTCTACTCGGATGGCCCAATCGCCACGTCCCTCGCCGAAGTCCTTCGTGGAGTGAGGGATAACGATCAGCCGACCAAATCATGGGCCGGGAGTGATTTCACCAATTCATTCATTGAACCTAGTCAGTTGTTCAGTCTCAGCGTCGACCCATCCGCCAGCTTGTACAAACGCCTGACTGGCCTCGGCCAATTCACTTCTCCTTTAAGTACCTACGATAACTATACCTTCTATCGGATGATTGGTCAGCTGGGCCTCGATTCATCGGATTCGCGCTTCGAAACTGGATTTCACCCCGTTTATGCCACTGGAGCAAATCCCTACGGCTTTTATCGTCGAGCCAAGTTGAACGTAAATTATGCCATGGATAATCCCGATGGAGACCGGCCAACCAATGCTGCTGTTGCTTCGGTCAATGGCTTGCGGCAATGGGCACCGATTCAATGGTTCACCAATGCCGCAAATCGGCTGCTGCTGACCGAATTCACCAATGGTCTTCCTTTCACGGTGATCGATACTTCCGGAACCAAGTTGAATCCGGGGTTGGCGGTGCTGGGAGATGTCACCGTTCGTCAAACGAATTACTTTGGGAATACGACGTCGATACAAACTTACCGAACCAACTACGTTTACAATCCCCAAGTACATCGGCTGCTGCAATTGGCGGCCAATATCTACGACTACACGACAAACGCCTACCCAGTTTCCAGTTCATTGCCCGGTTTGCCTTCCGTTTTCCGCCCACTGCTGTACCGGGATAGTACGACCAATAATGTCCTGCGGTTGGGAGGCTATAGCGAAGTTCGTTTCTGGAATGCGGACTTCCTTAACAACTGGTATGCCCCAAACGATCCCCAGTTCCTAAGCTCATTGCCGCAAAAGTTCAATACCGCTGCCTTCCCTGGTCAACAAGACAAAGCCGGCGGGCCGAAGGCCTACGGGGTCCCGTGGATCATCGGAGCCAAGAAAGGACTCCCTGCCTTCCACGAAGCATTTTGGCAATCCGCTGTACAAGTAACCCGCCGTTTGCTTTTTGAGCGCCGCGCCGCACAAACTGTGATGTCTGCTGGTGAAGTTCCGTTTGTGGGTGGCAATGGAAAAGGGTTTGATACCTTGGTTCAATATCGACTTCGCATCACCAATTCCGTCGCCGTTGATGCTTACTATCCCTATACCAATCCCCTACCGAGGGCGGTCCGTATCTATGTAAAGAATTTCCATAATTTCACCCTAAAATCGGACCTGACCGGCGGAAGCCGAATTGTCTTCAACCGCCAAATCAATTTTTCACCCCAACCGGTAGACGTTGCCGCCAACACATGGAAACCTCTCACCTATGTGACAGCAATGAATTCGGCACAAACGAATTCAATGATATACGACGTTGTCTATGATCCGGTCCAGGGGGCCGTTTACGACAGCGGCACAAACTATAATGCGCATTTTGTCTCAGCCAGCGCTCCGTTTACGCCCCTGACCGCCTTCGTAACCAATAGCTTGGTGTTCGTCATCACCGAGCAGTTAAGCGGTCGCGTTATCGATCTGGTGACCCTGCAAAGTACCATGGTGGAGACCAACTTCATTCGCTACCTGGGTGGGACAACCACCGGAGGATTCGGCAACCTTCCTCTGGGCGGAAATCCTGGCGGTGTCGGCGGCGGTTTGACAGCGGCAAGTCTCTGGTCCACCAATCAATTGTTTAGTCCCGGATACGGAACAACAGGAATTAGCAATCAGTTCCGAATTGCCGTCGGAAAGACGGCTTCCGATAACCTGTGGAATAGTGCCGTCGCTGGGATCGACAATGCCCAGGACAAGGTCAAAGCCATCGCGGGATTGAACTATTTTCTCTACCACACGTCTGCCGCTGATTTAGACAAATCGACCAAAGCGGCGATCGACCAAGCGTTTGTCATGCAGGCCGGATATAATCCATCGGCCAGTGTCTTCTTGACCGATCGGCGCATGGCCAACGATCCGCTTGTTCACTACACTGCGGACGATTTGGTGCCTGGTTATTCTGCCTATGGCGAACCGGGAGGCTATGCCGAAGTCGTCATCGGTGGCGTTCGGCGCACACCCCAGAATGGAAAGGCCTTCACCTTGGATGCAAAGGTCACGACGAATCAGGTAGGGTTGGCCAGGAAGTTGTTGACGGCTTCCGCGCCCTGGGGCACCAATGCGAATTACGGATACTTTGTCCCTCCGAAGGCCGACGATGCCAACAGTTCGGCTTTTGACATGGCCTACAAAGACCCGGGCATTACCCAGTCCGATGACTGGAACTTCCCAACCAATCGATCGACCCGTTTCCCGAACATCGGTCATCTGGGACGGGTCCATCGTGGAACACCGTGGCAGACGGTGTATCTAAAATCCTCCGCCGCGGCCATTGGTACGGTCGTCAGTCGGATGGAAAGCGCGAAGAACTGGGGAGCATGGGCAGGCAACGTTGAAACCTATGCAGCCAAAGACCGAAACCTATTTGATCTGTTCACGACAGCTATCAATGATAACGCCGCTCGGGGATTGATGGGCGTGAATCAGACCAATCTGGCCAGTTGGTCGGCTCTGTTATCCGGTGTGCCCATTCTGGCGAGCAATGCAAAGCAACCCATCCCTCAGTTGGCTTTCATCCAACCGTCATCCACCGAACTCAAGCAGGTCTTGGTGGGGTATACCAACACCGTTACGGGGGAAATCATCCCTGGCTTGCTGCGCACCTTGACCAATACGGTTCTGGCCCCAGGAGGATACTTCACTGGTTCGGGAGGCGTGTTGGCGACTCCGACATTATCTGATCGGTCGCCATTCCTGTATATGCCGACCAACCAACTGGGATGGAATCGGGCGCAGTCGCGTGCCATTACCGACGAAGTCGTTGAACGACTGCCCCAACAGGTTCTCTCGTTGATCAAGGCTGACGAACCGCGGTTTACCGTCTATAGTTTCGCCCAGACATTGAAACCGGCACAAAACTCGCTAGTCACTGCTCCTGGCCCATTTTTTGGCCTGTGCACGAATTATCAAGTGACGTCGGAATACTCGACCAAGACGATACTCCGATTCGACGGACCTCCGCGCGACCTCAAAGCGGTGGTGGAAGACCAGCGAGTGCTATATCCGAGTAATTAGATTTGAGTGGGTGATGGTGGTTTTGTTTGGGTGGTGTGAAGGAATAGAATCATGAGTTCCACGTTTCAGAAACGATTGGCAATGGCTGGAGTGGTCTTACTGGTCCTCCTTCTCGGATGGCAAACCCATGTCCGCCAGTCCCAGCGGGAGTCCCTGCGGGCGTCCCTTGAGCCAAAGGTCGAACGGAATAACCAAGTTCCTCCGGCGGTGGTTGCGTCCACCTCGGCGGTTGCCCGCGTACCAACGTGGGTGAAAATCAATCCAATCGCCTCTGGAACTCTTCCCACCTTTTTCGATCCAAAGGCGACCAACCGCCTTCGGAATACTCCCGAAACTGCAGGACGATTGGTTCACAATCCACGGGCGATCATGCTGCGCAATGCCTTTGTGGATACCGCCAGCTCGGTTCCCTTGGAGGTTCCCAGCCGCCTCCACGCGGCCGCTCATCCAGGTGCCTATGTGGTTCAGGTCCGCGAAGGATTAAGCACCGATCTGAATCCGGTCATTTCTTCCGCCGGTGGACGGGTGATTTCCTATATCCCGAATCGTTCCTGGCTTGTTGCCGCAGATGATGCCAGCGCCGCCCAGATCGCACTAGCCCCCGAAGTGGCCGCGGTTTTGCCCTATGAGCCGTATTTCAAACTGGAGCCCGGTCTGATCCCCCAGGCTCTTTCGGATTCACCCGTTTTGGGGCGTTTGCGGTTGATTCTAACGATACCGGAAGCCGACCAGGCACGGTCGGAGCTTGCCAGGCTTGGTGCGCAGGAACTTCATCGCGAGCGAGGACCGTTTGGAACCCTGGTGACTGTCGATGCGCCAGCTTCAAGTCTGGTTGATTTGGCGCGGCTTCCCGAAGTTCATCTCATTGAAACGTGGCACCCCGCCCGTTTGGCCAACGACCGGGCCGGTGTTATTCTGGGCATCAATTCCAACGCGATTAATACCGGGCCTTACCTTGGTCTGACGGGCAAGGGAGTTTTGGTCAACTTGAATGACTCGGGTGTTGATAAAACTCATCGAGATTTGGTTGGACGAGTCGCGGCGCTCGCTGGTGCCACCAATTCCTTGGGAAATAGCCTGCTGACAGACCCGGACGGACATGGAACCCATGTGGCGGCCAGTATCGCCGGTGATGGGTCCGGGTCGACATCCCTGAAGGCCCCCCCGCAAGGTTCGGTTTCCAATGCCAATTTTCAGGGCAAAGCACCTGCCGCCAACCTGTTGATCCTTCCCGTTGATTTGCTTAGCGGACCACTCCTCGGGGATGAATATCTCCAGACTCGGGCGGCCTCAGCAACAAACCGTTCCAATCCAGCTATTCCGCTGATTTCTAATAACAGTTGGGGCTACTTTGACTACAGTTATTCGAGTCATTCCGCTAGCTACGACGCCGCAGTCCGCGATGCCTTGCCCGACGTCACCGGTGATCAACCCATCCTTTACGTCTTTGCCGCTGGAAACGAAGGAGGGGGTGGCGACAACGGATTGGGCGGCTTCGAAGACACCATCCGGTCTCCAGGTAACGCCAAAAACGTGATCACTGTCGGAGCATTGGAATCGGCTCGAAATCTGACCAATTCGGTCATCCAGGATACCAACGGAACCTTTCTTGCCATTGGGTCCACGCTATTTGGAACCATCGACACCAATCGTTCGGACTACATCACCAATTTCCCCTTCGCGGCGTTGACCGACACCGACTATGAAGTGGCCAGCTTTTCCGGTCGGGGAAATGTCGGCGTCGGTACAGAGGGGGATAACGGTCGCTCGAAACCCGATGTCGTCGCCCCAGGAATATTTACCATTTCGGCCCGTTCTTCCGCATGGGAACTCACCAACGACATCCCAACAAATAACGCGGTTTACTATTACCTCTTCAAGGACCTGACCAACGAAACCGGCCCCTATTACCGCTATGATTCCGGGACCAGCATGGCAACGCCTGCGGTTTCGGGCCTTTTGGCCTTGATGCAGGAATTTTTCAGCCGATCATCCAACGGCCCATCGCCTTCACCCGCCGGGTACAAGGCCCTGCTCATCAATGGTTCGATTCCGACCAGCGATGCCTATGCACCGGACCAGACGGTAACTCTCAACCTGGGCGGCTGGGGTGAACCATATCTTCCGCGCCTCCTCCAGCCCGGTCCTATCTTCAGCGGCGTAACCGGACGCTTGGCTTATGTCATTGAATCCGACGATCCGGCACTTCCATTACCTGCCGGAGAAACAGTTCGTAATCCTGGTTTGGCCACCGGTGAGACGCGTTCTTACCGCCTGTCTGTCAGTTCGCTCAATACCAATGCTGTCAGCTCTTTGGTGCGCTTGACGTTGGTTTGGACCGACCCTCCCGGGAATCCAGCGGGTGCCGCTAAACTGGTCAATGACCTCGATTTGGTGGTATCCAATGAGATCACCGGACGAGTCTATGTCGGAAACCGGTTTGATACCCAGTCTGGAATCAGCACCGCACTGATCGCGACCAACGACTTTAAGACCAACGCCGATGCCGTTTTTGACCGTATCAATAACGTGGAGCACATCGTTTTTGATCCAGCCGGAGCCTCCAATTTTGTTGTCTCGGTGGTCGCCCATTTGGTCAATGTCAACACCCGGCGCGACGCTACCAATGCCATCCTCCAGGATTTTGCCCTCGCCATCGCGAGTGATTCGGATGCAGGAACCGGACTCTCTACGGCAACCATCGCACCGCTTGCTGCGGAGCCGTCTTTACCAGGCACCGGGCTTCCCTCGGTTCAGATATTAACCAACGGATTGGCCCTCTTTTCACAAAGGGCCGGTGCCAATTCACCGCTCATCAATGACCCAATTGGTCAGACCAATCAGTGGCGGTTTTATATTTTCACCAACACCCCGGGTGCCACTTCGGCGATTGGAGATTTTGTCCTGACCAACGGAAGCAATGTCGCCTTCATTACCTTCCCAGTGGGGGAACTTTCCCGAAGTCGGACCAACGAGCCTGACATCGATCTTTACGTTTCACTCGATCCAGCCTTGACCAATCTGGATGTAGGGGCGATCGCGGCAGCTTTTAAGTCTACCAGTCAAGGGGCCACCGAAATGGTGCTTTTCACCAATGCTCCCGCACAACAGACAATCTACTACATTGGTGTGAAATCGGAAGACCACGAGGCTACCGAGTACGGCTTTGTCGGCGTCAGTACCGATCAGTCGTTTGGAAACGTGGTCAACGGCGTGCCGACTCCCTTTGCCCTTCCGCTGACGCCCAGCATCCCGGATGGTACACCCAAGAAGCCCGGCAAGGGTCTCTATTTGGCCATCGGCACGGAAAGGAAGAAACTTCGCAAAGTCGTCGCGACGGATACCATTCGACATCAGCGATTCGCCGATCTACTTGGAAACTTAAAGCATGCGAACACCTACGCCGTTTTGAACAACCATGGGCCTCTCGGCGGCTTTACCTCTCAGACTAATCCAGGAGTCACGACTACCTATGAGGATACAAAGAGCACCAAATATGGAGCGACCCGCCACACGGATGGCCCTGGGAGTCTTAAGAACTTCATCGGCAAGAGCGGGGTTGGCCCTTGGTTTTTGTCCATGATCGACAATGCTGCCGGCAATACGGGGCGAATTGCCAATTTTAAGTTGGGTCTGGTTCCTAATGACTTCAGCGCCGACTTTGTCAGCCGCTGCGTCGATCCATACTCCGATGAGGTGGAGTTCATTGAGGTCCCGACAGATGCTGTCGAATTGGATGTGACCATCTCCAATATGGCCCCGGCGCTATCCCTGGAACTTTATATTAAGCGGGATGATATCCCCGATCCAGCAAACCCAACGAATAGCGATAAGTACGCCACCATTCAGCCGCCGGGAGGTACACTCAGCCTTTCCGTGCACGATGTTCCGCCGCTGGTGTCCGGAGGATACTTTATCTTGGTCCATAACCCCAACGGTGTTCAGGTCTGTTATAAGATTAAGGGTGTGGTGAAACGTGACCTGGCCGCCAAGATCACGCGGGTGTATTCTTCTGGCGATACACCCAAAGCGCTCCACGATCAGGCTGCTTCTTTTAGCTCCATCGCGGTCGCCGATAATCGTCCGGTAACGGATGTTCAGGTAGGCGTCCGATTGGACCATGGCCGTGAATCGGATCTAGCGATGCGCCTTACGGACCCAGCAGGGACCTCCACTGTGCTATTTGAAAACCGGGGTGGCTATGACTCAAGCGGCGTTGGGACGACTACAATTTATACCAACGGTGACTTTTCCCACGTAGCTCTGGTTTACGATCGTGCGTCGCAACTGGCGTCCCTTTATGTTAATGCTAGGTTGGTCGACCAAAAAGTATTGCCGAGATACAACCCGGTTACGACCAACGATTTCTTCTTTCATCTCGATCCGTCTGGACAATTGGGAGGTACCAACGTCCCGCTGATCGTCGATGATTTCGGAATTTGGGCCACCGCTATTCCGACCGATCTTCTGGACGATATTTATTTCGACGGATTGCTGGGCTTCGGCAAGGACCCAACTGATCCTTATTTGGGCCTTCAAGTTTGGTGGCCATTTGATTCGGACGGATCAGATATCGTCGGGACGAATAATGTCGCCCTCTACGGCAACTACCAGATTGTCTCCGGCCAGATCGGTAACGCCGTGCAATTCTCCTCTTCCGATGCATTCGGACGAGCCATTGCCAGCCCGGGACTCGATGTCGGAAGTCTGCCTGGATTCACCCTTGAAGGCTGGATAAACGTTTCCGCCGTGCCCGAATTGATTGCCGGATGGGGCAATACCAACGATTCACTTCACCCGGCTCTCCTGGCCAATTATCCGCCACCGGCGGGGGCCGAAATTGGTTCCGTTAGCGCCCTTTTGGAAGGTAGCCCGACCAATCCTCCACCCGGTTTGGTCGTGCTCAAGTCTCCTTTCGGGATCAATACCGTCGGCTCAAAGACCACCAATATTCTTTATGCAGTGTTTGGTGATGACGTGGAGACTGCCAATCAATTGATCAAATTCGCCACCCCGCCATTTTATTCTGACACCACGGTGACCATCGTAAGTGTCAGTGAGTTCGAATCCGACCCCGAAGGTGTCTACACCGTCGGCTCTATTTTGGATGGCTGGACGGTCGACGGGCAGGTCACCCAGTATTATACCCCGGGCGAGGCCTATAACGGCATCGGGTTCATCAGCCTGGATCATTTGGGTATCGAACGAAGCATGGATGTCGTCACCAATGAAGTTTACTCGGTGAGCTTCGCAGCCAAGCTGTCGCCTTTCGTTACCAACGGTGCTTCGCAGGCTGTCGTCCTGGTCGGCACCAATGAAATTGGTAGAGTAGACTTGGATGTCTTCTGGCAGACCAACGTGTTCCATTACTTCTCCACCAACGCCGGGCAAGCCACGGTGTACGTGGAACCCTCCGCCGATGGAAACCCTACCAATGCCGGGGTTCTGATTGATAGCTTGGTCATCACCGATGGTGGCACAGGGCATTACTTGCCCGAGGAACCTCTCGCCCCTCACATCGGAGTCAATTCGATCGGAACATGGGCGCTCGAACTCGTCGATAGCCGCGCCCCGTTTAGTGGCACCTTGGTCGATTGGCAACTGACCCTGACTTTGGCTCCGACCAATCCCCCAGCCATCACCTTGACCAATGGGCTATCCTACCAAACCAATATTGCCGGGGATGGTACGCAATACTTCATTGTGCAGGTTCCGCCTGAAGCAACGGCTGCCACCAACACGCTGATCAGCATTTCCGGTGGCCCGCTTCGACTTCTGTTTAATCAGGATGGGCTCCCCGACGGAACTCTTCCCAATGATACGATCCTACTAAACAATGTCACAGGATCATCTAATCGAGTTCTGGACAAGGTGAATTTGCCTACGCTCCAACCCGGACGCCGTTATTATCTGGGCGTACAAAATGTCAATTTGACCGACAGCAACGTGTTTCAGGTTGAAGTGGATTTTGCCATCAATATCACGCCCCTACACGATGGAGTTCCGTACCAAGCGACAAACTCGGATATCGGTCTCTTGGACTATTACAGCTTCGATGTGGCTCCTGGTGTCCTGGCAGCGCAGTTCTCGCTCTCGAATTTTCCTTCGGACCTCAACTTGGTTCTCAGTAAGGGCCAACCCCTTCCAACCCGGTCTGCTTATCAATATGCCAGCACCAACGCAGGGACGAATCCGGAAATCATCCTCCTCGATTTGACCGACCAGCCAGTCCCCATTTCGCCCGGACGCTGGTACCTTGGAGTGTACGCCACCGGCGTAGCAGCGCCCGCACCGGTTCCCTACACGATCGTCGCCTCCCAGATAACCAATGCCACCCCGCTGGCCGACTTGGTTCCCACCAAAGGAAAAGCGACTGGGATCCCGCAATACTACTCATTTACAGTTCCGCCCAATCCGGTGCTGATCCAATTTGCTCTTCAGCAGTTGTCCGCTCCGGCTGACCTCTATGTCCGCTTGGGCGATGTACCGATCCCACAACTTGGACGGTTTGATGCTTTGAGCGTTGCCACCGATACAAGCGACCGCGTCATTGAGCTTAACTCTAATTCGGTACCCACGGCGGCGTCCGGTGGGGTCTGGTATGTGGCCGTGATACCGCAGGGGCCGAACCCGGTTACCTTTACGCTGACTGCCCTCTACTCGACCGCGAACGCGGGTTATACGGACCTGTTGGATTCCGTTCCGACCTACTCAACCATCACGGCCGATCGGACCAACGATCTCTATCGCTTCATCGCCCCAACCAACACCAGTGGCCTGTTGTTTGAGCTTTATGGTCTGAGCGGTGAAGCCCACCTCCTGGCTGCCTTTGGGCAATTTCCGGCTCAGTCGACCAATCCGTTGAGCAATTTTCAAAGCTCTGGGTCTTCGGAAGATATTGTCTTGCGCACCAACGCCGCCACTCCAGACTTGGTCGGTACCTACTACCTCGAAGTCTTCACTCTCGGCGGTGTCGATGTTCAATACACCATTCGGGCGTCAACTCGTAAGAACGGACTGCTCCTTAGCGGACAAGACTTGGCCACCACTCTGAGTGACCTCGGTTCGGATGGTTTGCCAACCTCGTTGACGGTGAATGTGGTGCCAACGGAATTGTATCAGTTGGAATTTACCACTAATCTGTCCCTCACGGCGTCGAATATGGTCTGGACCCTGGTTCCGCCTCCGGTCGTGCCCACCAACCAAGTCTACAAATTCCCCCTGCCGCCTCCGACTGGGCAGCCGGGTGATCCCATGTTCTTCCAGATTCTTCACCTGCCACAGCCATGAATCGCGCGGCCAGGGTCCGCGTGGTTGCCCTGAACCCGTCGGTTGATGTCGAATGGCGGACGGGAATCCTCCGAAGCGAGGAAAAGAATGAGCTACTGAATGAAACCCGGTGGCCCGGTGGCAAAGGCGTCAATGTCACGCGCTGGTTGGCGTGGTCTGGCGTGTCTGTACGACTTTTCCTACCGCTGGGTGGCGTTATTGGTCGCGAGTTTTCCAAGGGTTTGAGGGCCGAAGGGCTGCACTTCGATTCATTTTCATTATCCGCCAATAATCGGGTCAATTACCTGGTGACCCCTTCCAGCGGACCCCAGTACCGGTTCAATGCCACCTGGCCTCGCTTGCCGACCCGCGAATCCCGCAAACTGCGCGACGCGGCTAATGCAGCCGTGACTGGCTCCGATTGGGCGATATTTTCCGGTACCCTCCCGTTTGGTGCGCCCAAAGCAACCTACGCTTCGTTGGTGCGCAAGGCAGTCCAGCGAAGCCAAAAGGTCGTCTTGGACTGTGATGGCGAGGCCTTTGTGCTCGCGGTTATGGAGCGGCCCACCCTGGTCAAACCGAATGATTTTGAATTGGCTCAATGGGCCGGTCGCGAATTGCACTCGGATGCCGACATTCAAGCAGCTGCGCTTCGTTTGGCGGAAACCACCCAAGGCTGGGTCTTGGTCACCCGAGGTGCCAAGGGGGCACTATTGGTTCACTCAGGTGAGCGAAAGGCTTGGGTAGCAATCCCTCCAAAGCTAACGCCCAGAAATACCGTCGGGGCAGGGGATGCCACCGTGGCTGGTGCTGTCGCTGGCATCGTGGAGGGAGACGCTCCAGTCGACTGGCTCCGTCGCGCCATCGGAACAGGCAGTGCCGCCACTCAAGTTCCCCCTGGCAAGCTTCCATCCGTGCGCGCTGCCGCGAAAATCGCGGCGTCTGTGGTTATCAGACCTTGCCCCGAAACCTTTCGATGATCCGGGTACCGCTGATAGAGAGCTCAAATCCAGCTGCTGAAGGTCAGGACAGCCAAGTTCAATGGCTGAGTCACCTACTCTCTCGGCCGGAACCGATCCTGGCACTGGCTCCGATGCAGGAGGTCACCGATTTGCCTTTCTGGCGACTCATGGCCGAGCGCGGCGGACCCGATATTTATTGGACCGAATACTTTCGAGTTCATTCCACTTCCCGTTTGGAAAAATCCATCCTGCGAAGTTTGATCGAGAATCCCACCGGTCGACCCGCCATCGCCCAGATCATTGGTAATGACGACGACGCCATGGCAGCGGCAGCCCGGGAACTTCAGGAATACCCGATTGCTGCGGTCGACCTCAATCTCGGTTGTCCCGCTCCAGTGGTTTACCGCAAATGCGCGGGTGGCGGACTTTTGCGCGAACCCCACCGCATCGATCGATTGCTTGGGCGTTTGCGCGAGGCCATCGGACGGAACGGAGTGCGATTCACCGTCAAAACGCGAATCGGCTTTGATTCCCCCGGTATGTTTGATTCGCTGCTGAAAATCTTTGCGCGCCATTCTCTGGACCTATTAACCGTCCACGGACGCACCGTATTGGAGATGTACCGACCGCCGGTGCATTACGAATGGATTCGCCACGCCGTTGAACGGATGCCGTGCCCGGTCCTGGCGAACGGAAATGTCGACTCCCCCCAACGCGCTGCGGACGTCCTGAATTCGACCGGTGCGCGCGGTTTGATGATTGGGCGCGGCTGCATCCGCAATCCGTGGCTCTTCGATCAAATCCGCCAGCATCGGGCCGGACGAACGCCCCATCTGCCCACAGGCAGGGAAGTTTTGGCCTACATCCACGATCTTTGGCGGGCTTCGGAGCCGGTCAATTCCATCGAGCGCCTTCAGGTGGTCCACATGAAACGCTATATGAACTTTATCGGTGCCGGGATCAGCCCTGATCCGACCGCCTGCGAGCAATTCCTCTTCCACATCCGCCGTGCCACCTCCCGCAACGAATTCTTCCGGGTTTGCGCCGATATTCTGGACAACGACCAACAGCTCACCTTGATTCCCCCGGCTGCAAATTTGCAGCCGGGAGAATTGGGAGAGACGTAGTGGCCATAAAGCCATTTGGACTGTTGAAAGGAGCCCGATTTCAAAAGGCACAAAGCTGGTGGATATTGCGACGAAATACGCGACCGAGGAGCAACGAAGCCCCCGCCCGTTTTGGCCAGCAGATAGGCAAAAGCATTTTGAAAACACGCCCTAACCAAGTCCAATGCGGAGTGGGGTTGCTTTTCGCCGCATTTTCGATTGATTCAACCTTCGTCCATTGTTTGCGGATAACCTCATGACATGGGAAGAAATCCTGGGTTTGGTGATCGCCTTGCTGGTCATGCTGATTGGTTTGGTGGGTGCGGTAGTCCCGGTGTTGCCCGGGCCAATCCTGGTTTTCCTGGCCGCATTGGTTCATCGGTTCTGTTTTGGGGAACACAGTGTTCACTGGTGGGTCATTGCCGCTCTCGGCATGATTGGATTCTGGATCGTGGCTCTCTTGTGGACTACGATCTAAAGCGTACTCTTTATATATCTTAAAGGGACACAGCACTCCGGACCTCGCGCGATGAGTGATGGTGAAGATGGAAAAAGGGTGGCCAAAGGGTGGCCAAAAGGGGATGAAGAGAAGGGATATCTCGATTCTTTACCTTCCAACCCGATGGCGGGGCGAAGCAAATTGAAAGCGGTGGCTCGCCGCTTATTCCCACCCAATGGGTGAGCCTTCACATCGATCCAGAGTTAGAACCAATCCATCTTCTTGAATCGTCCTATTTCAGATTGAGACCTCGAACCCAATCCCGCAACAATCTGGACTCCAGATAAAGCGGTTGGCTTTGGCTGCCGTCTCCAAGAGTGTCCTGGCTGAAACTGTCCAAGCTCGTGTGTCCCGCACATAACCGTGATATCGACGTTGTTGGGAGAGCCCGATTTCGGCATAACCGGATGAGATGTCAACGGCGAAACGAAAGTGGCCTAAAACAGGCGGTTTGAAAATCCGTTTTCTTGGGTTGGATATTCTTCAAGCTCTTGGCCAGACAGCTCTTCTTCCTTCTTAGGATTTTGTCTTCTTGGACTAGCTGTTTTTGTTTTTCTTTGGAGGACGATTTTGGCGTTGTGGCGGG
>CAILNN010000126.1 GCA_903835555.1 uncultured Verrucomicrobiota bacterium | reverse complement strand
GACTCTGGATACACCTGTCTGCTGTGAAGATCGAATCCCCCCAGGGTGATGGAAAAGATTTGTCGGTAGGTTCCCAATGCGGCCCGCGCTCGTATGAGTAAGGCCACTTGATTTAGTTGAGCCCCGATGGATGTCGCGGGAAACACTGTTGCGAGCCCATTGGTGTTGGATATGGCATTCTTAATGGCTGCGCTGAAGGCGATCGCTCTTGAGACCGTCTGATTGGCGCTTTGTACCAACGCGAGTCCACTGTTTAGTTGCAGTATTTGCTGTTGGGCCAAATCTCTCACGCCCTGGTCCGCCCCGTCCAGAGTCGGTAATGTCACCCCAATTTCGCCGGCTCTTGTTGTGGCTCCATTGAGAAATAGGTTTCTACCGGACAAACTAAGTCCGCTGGGTACCGTCCCCGATCCGTAGATTGGTTGAATCGCATCAATGGCGCGCCCACCCCACCCGGTACTCGCAACGGTTGCGGATTGGGCGGTCTGCCATTGTTGTTGTTGGTCGAAGTGTGAGTAAAGATTGACGGGGGGTGGCATTTGAAGAGCTTTTATTCCCGCCACCGAACTTGGGACGAGTAAAGTCCCGACATTGGCAACAAATGCCAGTTGTCCTTGCGAGTAAAGACTCGCCAGCGGTGCTAGTTGCGGATTCAGCCCGTACGATTCGCCCGATCGGGCGTTTACAGGAATCAAAACACTGGAGTCGAGAATGAAGTTATTTCCGCGAACGCTCTGATAACTTGTGTAGTCCTGAATCAGAGTCTGGAGGGGAATGATGAGATTGTTGGAGTCGCATCCTCCAGCAAGGAATATGCACACCAGAGCCTTGTAGTCCGTCGTAATGGAGGCCGTTTGCGCCGATAGGTTGCCCAGTCGCCCCAAGTGGCCAGCTGCACTGGCGCAACCCAAGACCGCTCCGGTTTTCTGCAGGAAATGCCGTCGAGAAAATGTCGTCATAATATTAAAGAATAAAACTAGTATTGCACTTGATAGGAGTTGTCGGTCAGGGATAGGTACAGGCCATTGCAAATCGCTTGAAGCTGATTGGTCGCGGATGCGATGCTGCCTCGAATGACCGTCATAAGATTGGTTGACATCCGGCCATAGTAAAAATTGTTATTAAATGCAGCGAGGAGGTTGTCTGGTGATGAGTTTGCGTTGATGAACGGGTAATAGTTAAAAGCCGCGATATTGGTAGGTCCCGGTATTACTAAATTGTTGACAAAATTGATACGTTTAAGCGCAGACGGCTCTGACATCAGCCGGAATTCAGGCGCAAGAAGGCCCGCATCGGTGGTGTCGGTCGGGGAGAAAAAGCCAAAAACGCTCGCAGGATTTTCCATGTCTTCTCCCATCGCCGATGTCCAACGATCCAGATACCAACCATCGACTGGCATTGTGCCAGTGGATCGTAAGATCGCCAGGGTGTAAAGTGTCGGTTCCCGCAGATGCCCGCTCCAGGAAGGAGGCTGATTGGTCATAAAATCCCCTCGTCTCGCCTCTGGGTCCGCAAGAATAGCCCATACGACCGGGTTTAGGCGGCCTCCCGTTTGCAAAAATACCGACGCCACTCGGGTGACATAGGCGCGGCTTGGATTCCCGTTGACGAGACGTTGGATCAATCGCGTGGCTACAAAAGGTGCCGTATTGGG
>CAILNN010000125.1 GCA_903835555.1 uncultured Verrucomicrobiota bacterium | reverse complement strand
GCTCTTCCAACAACCCGTGATGGGTCAGCCTCGGGTGCTGACGGCGGGTATTACAGACGCCAATGCCGAGCCGGATCCCTTCCGGGCCCGAGTGGTCTGGACCGGAGCTTCCTTGAGTGTGCGCCGATTCCGTTTATTCGTCTGCAAGTCACGGTCGCAAGGGGTATTGCCTCAGCCAACGAATCTATCCTAGGGTCAATTGACGCATGAAAAACGAAAGCCTGGTTACCTGGGGATTTACCAGCTTGGCTTTGGCACACGGATGAACCACAAGTTGCTGATGGGTTATCGAGGCTGGTTTTCCACGCCGGGAGATGGTTCGGCACTGAATAGTTGGGTGCATTGGTTCGGCAAGACACCGCCGACCGCCGCCAATGTTCATGTGGATTTCTGGCCCGACACATCCGAACTCGATGCAGACGAACTCTTTAGCACGGCCATGACCTATTCAAACGGTGCGCCGGCTAAACTTTATTCCGCCTTTAAACAAAAGACGGTAGTGCGCCATTTCAAATGGATGCGGGATAATCATCTCGACGGCGTTTTCTTCCAGCGTTTTCTCTCGGACCTTCCTGGCGGCAACCTTTCGGCCCTCCGGAATCAGGTGGCGTAGAATGTACGGGTGGGTGCCGAAACTTACGGACGTGTCTTCGCCATCATGTATGACATTTCCGGTTATCCCACCAATGCCCTGGTGAGCAAACTGACGAATGATTGGCTGTATCTGGGCAACACACAACACGTCACCAATAGTCCCGCTTAACTCCATCACAGAGGAAAACCGGTCGTTGCCATTTGGGGTTTTGGTTTTTCGGGACGGCCCGACTCGCCTCAGCAAGCGAAGCAAACCATTGATTGGTTCAAAGCGGCGGGTTGCACCGTCATGGGTGGACTGCCGACCAACTGGCGCACGTTGACCGGCGATGCTCAAACCGATCCGGCTTGGGGCACTGTGTTCCGTTCCTTTGACCTCGTCAGCCCCTGGTCAGTCGGGCGCTATGGGGATAACATCAGGGCCGATACCTTTCGCAGCAATTTTGTTGTACCCGACCTGGCCGATTGCATCAATCACGGCATCGATTATATGCCGGTGATTTTCCCCGGCTTTTCATGGCGCAATCTCAATGGAGGGCCGCTGAACCAAATCCCACGTAACGGCGGCCATTTTTACTGGCGTCAGGCTTACAATGCCGTTCGGTCCGGCTGCACCATGATTTATGGAGCGATGTTTGACGAAGTAGACGAAGGAACGGCCATGTATAAACTGGCTCCAACCACCGGCCAACATCCCATTCAAGGAGCGTTTGTGCCGTTGAATATCGACGGCTACACCCTGCACAGCGACTGGTATCTGCGTGTGGCGGATCAAGCGGGAAGAATGTTGCGAGGCGAAATCCCGATCGCCGATGTCATCCCGATTTCGCCGCCTTGAATCCCATAACGACATAGACCGTTTAGTTTCATGACGCGGTCGTTTTGTATTGCTCGCCAGCATTTTTACCGTCAGTCCGACGACGGTGTTTGCCCGGCGCTATCCTGTCCCAGATCATTCGTTCTTCCTCTTTGGCCCGCGCGGCACTGGCAAGAGCACCTGGCTACGGCAGGTATTGCCGGGCGGGCTTTGGTTCGATCTGCTCCGCACCCACACCCTTCTCGGGTTGACTCGACAACCCGAATCCTTTCGACAGCAGGTCGAAGCACGTGAGTCGGGAAGCTGGGTGGTCGTGGCCGAGGTCCAAAGGTTGCCATTTTGTTGAAGGTGGTCTCGGTTTTTGGCTTAGAATAGGGGGGTGAAGTTTCCCGTCTATTCGCCTGTCATGGTTCACTCTTTGCGGCAGCGGCCAAGTAAGCGTCGGATGCTACCATCCCAGGCCACGCTTTTAGTCTGGCTTGGAGCTCAAATCCTGATTGGCAGGGGCGTTCTTGGGGGGGAAGGTCAGGCTCTCCTGGAGTTTAATCGGGATATCCGCCCGATCCTGAGTGAACAGTGCTTTACCTGCCATGGATTTGACACTCACCAACGAAAAGGGCAGTTGCGGCTTGATATTCGTGACGAGGCGCTTCATGGGGGCAAGTCGGGCAAACCGGCCATCGTTTCGGGCAGGCCGGAATCGAGTGAACTCGTGCGTCGGCTGCTGACAACCGACCCCGAAGACCTAATGCCGCCGCCCGATAGCGGCAAGTCACTGACGGCGGCTCAACGCGAAACTCTGCGTCGATGGGTGGCGGAGGGGGCGGTATATCAAGAGCACTGGGCTT
Organism: uncultured Verrucomicrobiota bacterium; assembly: GCA_903835555.1. Taxonomy (GTDB): domain Bacteria; phylum Verrucomicrobiota; class Verrucomicrobiia; order Limisphaerales; family UBA9464; genus CAILNN01. The sequence continues at coordinate 15,390 of CAILNN010000125.1, read as the reverse complement.
TTCTGGCACCGAAGACGCCTGTCACTCCAGCCATCCGCAGCAACTCGTGGGTACGAAATCCAATCGATTTCTTCACTGCCGCCCGCATGGAGAGCCTTGGGTTAACGCCCCGTCCAGAGGCTGACCGGATGGCTCTTATTCGCCGATTGGCGTTGGATTTGACCGGGCTTCCGCCCACTCCAGCGGATGTGGAGACCTTTGTCGCAGATAACGATTCGCAGGCGTATGAGCATCTCGTGCGACGATTGCTGGATTCGCCCCATTACGGTGAGCGGATGGCAATTGAATGGCTGGATGCGGCGCGTTATGCCGATACCCATGGGTATCACATTGACTCCGCCCGGGACATGACGGCGTGGCGCGATTGGGTGATTCGGGCCTTTAACGATAACAAGCCGTTCGACCAATTCACCGTGGAGCAATTGGCGGGCGACTTATTGGCGAAGGAAAAATCGCCAATCGCGGGCTCGCGGGATGCGGATTTGCTCGTGGCCAGCGGCTTCAATCGGAATCACATGATCAACTACGAAGGTGGAGCGATTCCGGAAGAATATGCCGCCGCCTACGTGCATGACCGGGTGAATGCGACGGCCACCGTCTGGCTGGGATTGACCATGGCCTGTGCCCAGTGTCATGACCACAAGTACGACCCGTTGACCATGCGAGACTACTATAGCTTCTACGCTTTTTTCAATAATGTCCCAGAGAATGGCCTGGATGGACGAAACGGGAATGCCGCTCCGGTGGTCCGGCTCCCGACTGAAAACCAAGCGTCGGAACTGGCACGACTCTCCGCCAAGCTTGAGGAATGGAACCATCGTCTGGCCTCACCCGATGCCGAGGTGGATGCGGCTCAATCGGCATGGGAAACGGAACATAAAGCTCAAGGGGCCGCCGCCTGGACCCCTGCGGAAGTGGTGGAGCTAAAGTCGGATCAAGGAACGGAATTTAGGCGACTCGATGACGGCTCGTACTTGGCGACGGGAACCGCTCCAGAAAAGGAAGTCTATACCTTCACCATTAAACCCGCCCTGCACCAAATCACTGGCATTCGGGTGGAAGCGCTCGCCGATGACAGCTTGCCATCCCATGGTCCGGGGCGGCATCCGAATGGGAATATCGGACTCAGCGATATTCGCGTCAACGGGACGGAGGCTCTTAAAATCAAATCAGCAACGGCTGATTTTAGTCAGGCCGATCATGCGGTTGCGCAAGCGATCGACGGTGACGATTCGTCGGCGTGGACGATTCTTCCGCAGTCGGGGCGAAATCACGCTGCTGTTTTCGTCTTGGAACAACCATTTCTTCCGGGAACCAACGGTGGTCCACTGACTGTTCAATTGATGTTCCACTCTCCTTATGTGCAACATGAGATTGGCCGGGTGCGGGTTTCGTTGACTTCCACCCCTGAGCCTCGCGAGCCATCGGGACTACCAGATGCTGTTCGTGAGGCGTTGGCAAAGGCGGCTGGCGAGCGAACCGAGGAACAACGAGCATCGGTGAGAAAGTATTACCGGGAAGAGGTATCGCCGGTGGCACGCGAGTGGCGGGAACAGCAGGTGGCACTCCGCAAGCAGCGGGAATCGATCGAAGGAAAGATTCCGACGGCGATGGTCATGGGCGATATGGGATCGATGCGAGAGACGCACATGCTGAACCGGGGACAATATGATCAACCGGGGGCGGTGGTTACGGCTGCGACTCCTGCCGCTCTACCTCCCCTGCCTCCGGGGGAAGCACCGAATCGGCTCGGCTTGGCGCGGTGGTTGGTATCCAACCAACAACCGTTAACCCCACGGGTGATCGTAAATCGGTATTGGCAGATGTACTTTGGACAGGGTTTGGTCAAATCGGCGGAGAATCTTGGCTCACAAGGAGACTTGCCGACCCATCCGGAGCTTCTGGACTGGCTGGCAGTCGAGTTTGTCCGCAGCGGTTGGAACGTGAAACATATTCAGGAGCTGATCGTCACCAGTGCGACCTACCGCCAATCCAGCGCGGCCCCCAGGGAGCAGGTGGTGGCCGATCCAGAAAATCGGCTGCTGGCGCGGGGACCACGAGTCCGGCTGGGGGCAGAATTTATCCGCGACATGGCGATGAGCGTGAGCGGGTTGTTGAATCCGCGTATCGGTGGGGAAAGTGTGCTGCCGTACCAGCCTTCAGGCCTGTGGGAGGAATTGATGTCGCGAGAAGACAACGATGCCTTTACCGCCCAAAAGTATTCCCAGGACCATGGGGAAAAACTGTATCGCCGCACGATGTACACCTTCGTGAAACGGACCGCCGTCCATCCCTCACTGGCCACCTTTGATGCACCGGACCGCCAGGTTTGCACGGTACGGCGTCCGCGGACCAATACCCCGCTGCAAGCGTTGGCGTTGATGAATGATCCGACCTACGTCGAGGCATCGCGGGTGCTAGGCGAACGGCTATTGGCAAGTTCCACCGACGATGTTGCCCGGGTGGAGACGGCTTTCCGATTGGTGTTGGCGCGGGCTCCCAAGGCTGCGGAATTGGCTATTGTTCGTCGACTGCTGGAGGAACAGCGAAGCCATTTTGGTACAAAGCCGGAGGCGGCAGACAAACTCTTGCGTGTGGGAGAACGCCCGGTGGGCTCTGGCGTTAATCCGGCAGAATTGGCTGCCTGGACAGTGGTAGCCAGTACGCTGCTCAACCTCGACGAAGCAATCACCAAAGGCTGATCATGAACTTGAACACGGCTTATCAGACGATGCAGACTCGACGCCATTTTTTTGGCCGGTTGGGTGGGGGTATTGGGAGTGTGGCTCTGGCATCCTTAATGGAGCCCAAGCTATTTGGTACAAACACCGGAGTGGGTGTGGGCGGCCATTTGACTGGCCTGCATCATACACCCAAAGCCAAACGGGTCATTTACCTGTTTCAATCGGGTGGTCCGTCCCACATTGACCTGATTGATTACAAACCGGCACTTCGCGCACATCACGGGGAAGACTTGCCGGCGTCGATTCGGATGGGCCAGCGCCTGACCGGTATGACCAGTGGTCAGAGCAAGTTTCCGTGTGTGGCACCGATGTTTGAGTGGAAGCAGCATGGGAAATCGGGGCTGTGGCTCAGTGAATTGCTGCCCCACGTCGGTGGCGTGGCCGATCAACTCTGCGTGGTGAAATCGATGTGGACCGAGGCCATCAACCACGACCCGGCGGTGACCTATATTCAGACGGGAAGTCAACAGGCCGGACGTCCAGCTTTGGGCTCTTGGCTGAGCTATGGAATCGGCAGTGAAAATGAGCAAATGCCCGCCTTTGTGGTGATGATTTCCCAAGGCAGCGGCAACAAGACAGACCAACCGCTGAGCACGCGTTATTGGGGAAACGGCTTTCTACCGGGCGAACACCAAGGGGTGCGCTTCCGCTCCTCGGGCGACCCTGTCTTGTACCTATCCGATCCTGCAGGAATTGATCGCCCAACGCGCCGCCAGATGCTGAATGCATTGGATGAATTGAACCAGTTGACAGCGGATCAGGTTGGGGATCCCGAGGTCAATGCCCGCATCGCCCAGTATGAAATGGCGTTCCGGATGCAAGCGAGCGTGCCGGAGTTAACCGACCTGTCGGGCGAACCACGCCATGTCCTCGAATCCTATGGGGTCACGGACGCACCGACCGACGGCGGTTACGCGCGGAATTGTCTCCTGGCGCGGCGCATGATTGAGCGAGGTGTTCGATTCGTGCAATTGATGCATCGGGGATGGGACCAGCACAATGCCCTGCCAAAACAAATTCGCGGCCAGGCCGGTGATGTCGACCGCCCGACAGCGGCATTAATTGCGGATCTCAAACAGCGCGGTTTGTTGGAGGATACCTTGGTCATCTGGGGGGGTGAATTTGGCCGAACCGTTTATTCTCAGGGGGCACTGACCAAAGATGACTATGGACGGGATCACCATGGGCGCTGTTTTTCGATATTAATGGCCGGCGCGGGAATTAATGCCGGCACGACCTACGGCAGCTCCGATGATTTTTGCTACAACATCGTGGAGAATCCGGTCCATATCCATGACTTTAATGCCACGGTCCTGCACCTATTGGGCATTGATCACAAACGACTCACCTACAAGTTTCAGGGTCGGAATTTCCGATTGACGGATGTGCATGGCGAGGTGGTGAAGGGGTTGATGGCGTAGTCATTTCACCCTCGGCGCTTTGGAGTCATTCGAGGGATCACAAGCGAGCCGGGCGCGGTTCGGACCGCCTCCGGCTCGACGGAGCCTCGCCCTACCGATGTTGCTTTACTTCAACCGTTTACGTATTATTTTTGGGAGTCGGATGAGAAGCTATCCTGGGGAAGCATCAAATCACGTTTGACGGCTACGGGAGAGGCTCTGCGGACGTGCAAAATGTGACTTTTTTCTTGCAAAGAAAATATCCGTGTGCCGACGATTAGCCTTGCTAATCCAACCCTTTGACTTACCCATTTACTTACCGAATCACATGGATACCCCAACCCCCGCTCCTCCGAAACCCGGCCAAATCAGTTGGAATGAATTGACCGTCTCCAACGGGGCCACTGCCAAGCACTTTTACACGGAGCTATTTGGATGGACCACGATCCCATTTGCGGGGTCGGCACCGGTGGAAGGCATGCCGCCCTACGAGATGTTCTCGGCGGCAGGGGTGCCGATGCCCGTTGGGGGCATGGTGCAGATTCCGGTAAATGTACCGGGAGCCTGGGTTCCGTATGTGGTCGTTGCCAATGTGGATGAAGCACTTGCGAAAGCCCTCGCACTCGGGGCGGAAATCTGCGCTCCCGTCATGGTGGTTCCAACCGTAGGACGGATCGCGGTCATTCTGGACCCGTCGGGTGCTCGTATCGGTTTGCACGAACTGCCCAAGTGATTTGACTTCTTGGTTTCCCTTCACCGGGTAGTCGCCTAGCCTTTCGTCTATGGCGACTCCTGTGACACTGCGCGACGGCGACCGAGGGCTGGCCGTGATTTATCCTGAATTGGGCGGTTGGCTGGTCCGATATGCCCGGCAATTACCCACCAAGGGTTGGGTGGATCTGCTGTGTCATGATCAGGCGGTGGTGGACCGGTGGCCCAACCAGATGTGGGCTGGCAATCCGGTCCTTTTCCCCCACATCAGCTACAACGTTGCTCAAGGGAAGGAGCACCACTACGAGCTGAACGGTCAGCTCTATGCCTCTCCGCAGCATGGGTTTGCCCGGCGAAGCCCGTGGGCGGTCGTGGCGCAGACCGAAACGTCCGTCACACTCGAAATCACGGACTCGGAAAGAACCCGTCCTAGCTACCCGTTTGCCTTTCGCTATCAGCTCACCTATCGACTGGAGGAGGGACGGCTTCATTGGACGCAACGGGTTGAAAACCGCGACCAGCAGCCGCTTCCATTCAGCTCAGGATTCCACCCCTATTTTTCCGTTCCATTAGGATTAGGCAGCGAGCGAAATCAATGCTTTGTCCGGGTGCCGCGCGCGACTCGATACAATCCGGTAGGGTTGTCCGAATCATTTTTCACCGAACCATTTCCAGCGCAGGACCTGAGCGTGGGAGTGGATGTCAGCGGAACCATTTTGCTCGGGGACTTGGCGGAACCAGAAGTCAGCCTGGTCGATCCTGGGGCGGGGGTTGAAGCGATTATGAACTATGCGGGAGCGCCCGAATGCCGTTTCTTTGCCCTCTGGTCGCGCACCACCACCGACCCGTTTTATTGTCTTGAACCGTGGTCCGCGCTTCCCAATTCGTTCAGTCGCCCAGACGGGTGCGTCACGGTCTTGCCGCCGGGCGGAATCTATGAGGCTTCGTTCTGGATCGACGCTCGGGAAATCGACTAAATTTCCGTCCGTTACCCAGCGTCAAAACGATGTAGTAAACCCGCAATCGGTTCGTATGCCGTCCCTGGAACAAACAATAGAGGTGCGCTGGCGACACCAAGTGCATTTTACCCATCGGGTATTTGCACTGGAGAACCCCTTGTTACGTGACGTACTCACCGAGTCGGCTCCTGCGCCTTTTGGACGTCAGGCAAAAGCCTTGGTCATTCTCGATGAGTCGGTGGCGTCCGCCAGTCCCTGTTTGGTGGCCGATTTGGAGGCCTATTTTCGAGCACATGCGCCAGCGTTGAAATTGGTGGCACCTCCCGTCCTCATCATCGGCGGTGAAGCAGTCAAAAATGCCTACTTCCGAGTCTCGGAAATCCATGCCTTGGTCGACCGATACCACATTGACCGGCACAATTACATCCTGGCCATCGGTGGCGGAGCGCTGCTGGATATGGTGGGATTGGCGGCGGCGACCGCACATCGCGGCGTACGCCTGGTCCGGTTGCCGACAACCACCCTGGCGCAGGATGATTCGGGCGTGGGGGTGAAGAATGGAATCAACGCGTTTGGGAAGAAGAACTTCGTAGGCACCTTTGCCCCACCTTTCGCGGTGATCAACGACTTTCAATTCCTGGAAACGCTCCCGCCACGGGATAAGCGCTCGGGCTATGTGGAGGCCGTCAAGGTCGCCTGCATCCGGGACGCGGCGTTCTTCGATCGGTTGGAACAGGACGCTGAAGCCTTGGCGCGGTTCGAGCCACCGGCGATGCAGCGCTTAATTTTCCGGAGTGCCGAACTCCATTTGACCCACATTGCCACTTCCGGCGATGCCTTTGAAATGGGGAGTGCCCGCCCGCTCGATTTTGGCCACTGGGCGGCTCACAAGCTGGAACAACTTTCGGAGTATCGAATTCGCCATGGTGAGGCCGTTGCCATTGGGATGGCCTTGGATGTCATTTACTCACGCCTGCATGGCTATCTGTCGATCGCGGCCAGCGAACGAGTTCTAAAGCTCTTGCTGACCCTCGGTTATGATCTTTTCGCTCAAGAGCTCTTGAATGATGACGGCCAAGGTCAATTGCTGGTGGTCGCCGGTTTGGAAGAGTTTCGTGAACATTTGGGGGGAGAACTCACCATCACGCTGCTGCGCGATATTGGTGTGGGATTCGAAGTCCACGATATGTCGCGGCCATTGGTGCGGCAGGCGATTTTTGAGTTGCGGGACCGGTTTGCCGACCGTGGCGTGGTCGGGCAATTGGCGGTGGCCTGACGTCTGCCATGCCGCGCCTCGCCGTTTTGAATGTTGTCGGGTTGACCCGGCGGTTGATTGGCCCGAACACCCCAAGAATAGCTGCGTATCTCGCCCAAAATTCGTGGACGACCATTGACCCAGCCTTTCCAGCGGTGACCTGCACCGCGCAGTCGGACTACCTGACAGGGCGCACAGCGACTGACCACGGAATTGTTGCCAATGGCTGGTATCACCGTGAATTAGCGGAAGTGCAGTTTTGGAAGCAATCCAATCACGTGGTGACGGCTCCAAAAATCTGGGACCGGCTTCGCTCCGAGATACCCGGATTCACCTGCGCCAAGCTCTTTTGGTGGTACAATATGTATTCATCGGCGGATTACTCCATCACGCCGCGTCCCGCGTATCCGGCCGATGGGCGAAAACTCTTCGATGTTTATAGTTGGCCTTATGAGATTCGGCCGGCGGTCAAGCAGGTCTTGGGTGAATTTCCTTTCGCGACTTTTTGGGGTCCGGCAGCGGGTAAAAAATCTCCTCAAGGTGCGCCAGACGCAGCATCTCGGTGGATCGCTGGTTCAGCCCGATGGACCGAGGAAAAGTACTCGCCCACGCTCAGTCTGGTTTACCTGCCTCATCTTGATTACAACCTGCAACGCTTGGGCCCCAATGACCCGGCAACGGCCCAAGACCTGCGAGAGATTGACACGATTGTCGGCGAGCTTCTTGATTTCTATTCAGCTCGCCAGGTTGAGGTGATTATACTGAGTGAATACGGCATTGTTCCGGTGGATCGGCCGATTCATCTGAATCGATTATTCCGGGCGCGGGGGTGGTTGACACTCAAGGAAGAGTTGGGCCGAGAGCTGCTCGATGCCGGGAATTCAGCGGCTTTTGCGGTGGCTGACCATCAGGTCGCCCATGTCTATATCAACCAATCCAAGATTCAAGCCGAGGTTCGGGAGCTACTGGAGCAAACCCCGGGAGTGGCTGAAGTGTGGGGGGCCGAAGAAAAGCGGGCGAAGGGGATAGACCATTTACGCGCAGGCGACCTGATTGCTTTGGCCCGAGAGAACGCCTGGTTTACCTACTATTATTGGACTGACGAAAACCGGGCACCCGACTTCGCCCGCTGCGTGGATATCCATCGCAAACCGGGATACGATCCGGTGGAATTGTTCCTCGATCCGGATATTCCCTTGGTCAAACTCAAGATTGCCCGGCGACTACTGCAAAAGAAACTGGGGTTTCGCATGTTGATGGACGTGATTCCCACCGATGCCACATTGGTTAAGGGTTCCCATGGGGTGCGCCCTCGGGACCGATCCGATTGGCCCTTTGTCATCTCACCGGGCAAGCTGTCACAGCCGACGATAGCATCGACGGATGTTTATGGAGTGATTCGGGGAGCGGTTTTGGGTGGGTGATTTTTGGTGGGGCGATTCGGCTGCAGATTGGGGCACACGAGGACACGAAGACACGAAGGAATACGGGGTAAATTGCCCAGAATCTGCCATTGACGACTGATCGCACGTTTGATCCGGTGGTGTCGCTGCGCTCAACCACCGGCTACAGGCTTCCATGCCGCTGGCATGGACGATGGCAGGAGTTCATTCGCGTCTTGCTACTCCGGACGCTTTACCTAGCCTTAGCTATGAGAATATCACTCCGTCCAATTGCTTGCGGAGCATTTGCGTGTGGGATTTTTGCGTACGTATCGGATTTGCCATCATAGGCATGTTCCTGCCTGCCTACGCTTGAGCCGATTCGTTGATGACGACAAGCGTTGAGTAGAATGATTCTGGAACTCCCAACAAAGTTAGCGGGAATTCCAAAGCCCCCTGACGACGTAAGGTAGCCCATAGCCAATGCATTGCCTCGGACCTAACGGCGGTACTTATGGCTTCGACGATAAAAGGTTTCATTTACTCGGATAAGTGCTCTCGGTCAAATAATTCAGGAGTTGCTCTGCTTCGGTAATTGACTAATCCAACTCCGAAGTTCCGCCACTCCCTGCTCCGCCTCGCTGGGAATCTTGGCTATCAGGGCGTCTATGGCATCCTTGTTACCGGTCACCGCGAAATGCTCAAGCTCTCTCAATTTCGCACCGAATCTGTCCAGTCCAAAAGACAGACCGATTCCTTGAAGGGAATGAGCCAGTCGAGACAATTCCTCTGAACGGCCTTCCCTGGCAAGCAAAGGTAATTCGGCGAGGCGGTCCGGCAATTCGGCGAGAAATTCTTCCATGATCATCGTTATGCTTTCAGGGTCGAGGTCTGAGAGCAGTTGATCCGGGTTGGTCCGGGAAAACGCCCGAACCCCGTCAGTAAAACTTTCAGGTATTGGCATAGGGTAGGTCGGGCTGATGAATGGAAACTGAATAGTAGGGTGTCGTTAAGCTACTGAAGTGAAGCCGAAGGGTATTCCCCAGTCTGGCTTTTCGGCCCGTTTTCCGGTGACCCAGTCGTAAATGGGAAGCATCTGGCGCGCTTTGGCGTCCCAGGTGAAGTATTCGAAGACATGGCGCTGCGCCCGCAGGGCGGTTTCTTTCAGAATCTCGGGATGGGCAACAATCTCGGTCCATCGCTGGGACAATCCCCGGATGATGCTTTCTCGCGGGCCCATCGGAAGAGACCAGCCTGCGCCGGGCGGCACCAGCTCGGTCGGCCCACCATAATCCAGAACAATGGGTGCCAATCCGAGCGCCATGGCTTCCAGGACCACACCCCCGCCAAACTCCCGGACACTGGGAAAGCCAAAAGCCTGCGATCGCAGCAGGCGCTCGGCCAACTCTCCGTGCTTGACCCATCCGGGGAAGTCGACCGCATGGGCAATGCCCAATTCAGCCGCCAATTGCTTCAGCTTCGGCATTTCGGGGCCGTCTCCGATGATGTCCAGGCGCATCCGACCCGCTTTGGCCAACGGTGCCGCAGACTCGATCAACATATCCACTCCCTTGAGCGGCACCAGACGCCCGACAAAAGCCACCCGAAGCGGTTCAACCAATGGGCGCGGTTCTGTTTTGGGGAATTTGGCGGCATCGATGGCATTTTCCGGGACGAAAATGCACTTGGAATGGTATTGCGATGGCATTTCTTTCCATGCAATTCGGGCTCCGATCAGAATCGCTGCAGCATTTCGGCGGGTGGAATGAAATCCGGGCATCACGCGATGCACATCCCGGAAACGTCCCAACCATTCCCGCTCCGCGCGCCGAAGATGGACAAACTCTTTGGGCCATGGGACGCCGCCATTGAGCGGACCCAAAACAAACTTGGCACCGACCCGGGCGCAGTGGCCCGCCAGCAAGCTCGGTGTGACAGGCGCATTAGGAACGATCCGGTGGATGACATCAAATTCACCTGCACGAATTCGGGGTCCAAATTCGCGCCAGACCCGACGCTCAAAGGCCGGATAAGCCAGCGTGGCCAACGCGGAGTAGGTGGTCCATCCGAGGGCAGTGCCGCCGCGAAAAACTTTGGCGACATTCCAGGCCAGCCCCTGCCACCGGCGGTTATTGATCGGAGTAAACTGCATTCTTCCCAATCCAGCGGCGCGAATGTCTTTCTCGTTCCGAATTTCGGCCGCCAAATGAACATCGGCGACCTCGGCGAGCGCACGGCTGAAACTCCAACCAATCAGGGAAACGCTGGTGAGTACCGGATTGGCCGATTCAGCCACGACCAAGACACGCGGACGCCGGGAATGAGACGACGACCCAGATGAGGACGAATGAGGGTTTAAGAGCATGGGTCAGTTCTATTCACGCAACGGCTTGTTTCGGCTTGACCTTGGGCAAGTCAAACGACGTGGGCAAACGATTTTGGCGGATGTATTGAACGCGGGCCATCAATCCCGCGAAGATTAGCCAGGCGGAGAGATTCTTGGTTTGACTTAGCACCCGCTCGACCAACCCATGTCCATAGGTGAGCACCAGTGCGACCAAGACTCCCCCGATAAAATAGCCCAAGGGGGTTTTCCAAAACCGAAGCAGTCCGCGAAACGCCCACCAAAGCGTCAGCAATTCAAAAAAAAGATAGGTGCCGAATCCGCCATAACCGGTCTCGGACAACAACAACCAGTAAAGACTCTCTGTCAGTGGGCAGGCGAAATAGAGCTCATCGATGATTCGAAAGCCGCGGCTCTCATCCCAATCCATCAGCACCTGGCAGTAGCGATCGTAAGGCAGGCTGTTCATGACACCAAAGTTGTTCCAGCCAATCCCGATGGGGGAATCATGGAGCATTTTTTTCGACATCCGATTGAGCACAGGGCGGAGGTCTTCCATGCCTTCGTGAGACCCCGCCTCTTCAACCCGGGCCATGATCGAGTCCAGAGCCAACATTCCTGCGGCGACCGCTGCACAGGCTCCCATGCCCGTGATGCCAATCTTGCGCAGGGAGGGACCTCGCAAAAAGGCCAGGCCCGTGACCGCAACGGACCCAATGCAAAGTGCGCCGAGTCCGCCTCGCGAGACCGAGAGCAGGATCATGAGCGCCGTCGATCCGACCGCGAGCAGAAATAGCATCATGTCGCCTTGGGAAACCTGGCGACAAAATGCAGCCGCCAACAATGGGAGGGCGCACAGGTAGGCCCAAATCGCCATTGGGTTTTGGTGCTCGAACCACCCGTGCACCTGCCATCGGCCTTCCAGATATCGCAATTTGAGACACACCAACGTTTGCACAATCAGCGTTATCGAAAGGGCTCGCATCACCCATTTCAGGTCCACCGCATCCCGGAAGGCATGAAATGCCCCCATAAAAATCAACACGGCTGTGGTAAATTTCCACATGGCCATGAGTACATACAGCTTGTTGGGTGCAGCAATGATGGAAATGCTGCTCACCGCGCAATAGAGCAGGTAGAAACGAAGCCCGGGAGGGGCGAGTTTTACTCCCGGCTCTTTTCTGAAATAGGCGGCCATGGTCAAAGCGATGCCGGTGGCAACGATGATGGAAAACTCAAAGCCTTTGGTATGGCCGCGATACAACTCCACTGAGTCGATCATCAGGGTCAATTTGCCCGGAATCCAGGACGGCATAGAAACCATGATGGCCAGGGCAATGCGTTCGGCTCTTCGGCTCTTGGCAAAGTAGGCCCCCATCGCGGGCGCAACCGCCACGTACAGCAAGACGACCGCAATGAATTTAATGACCTCTTTAATCATTACGATCGATAGAATCCTGGCCTAATCCAGTTTGCCAGTCTTGCGCCAACGCCAAAGGGTGGACGTATTGATACCCAACTGTCCCGCTACCCAACTGAAGTCGTTGTCGCTTTCGGCCAAGAGCTTTCGCGCCAACATCAGCCGTTGCTTGCTATTGGGCAACACTGGGGCCTGAGCCTCATTTCCAACCAAAGGGACCGCCGCAACCGGCTTGGGGGGAAGCGATGGTTTGTCTACCCGCGGCAATATCTCAGGCTCGACTTGCTTTCGCATGGGCTCCGCCGGTTGGTCCCACCATGAACCACGCAATACCGGCCCATCAAACAGAAGCACCATGCGGTCAATCGTGCTCTTTAGTTCGCGGACGTTTCCCGGCCAACTGTAGCCGTGAAAACGGGTGATCAAGACTGGCTCTATCGTATCAAAGTTTTTGCCAAATCGCTCATTGGCTTTTTTCAGAAAGGCAATGGCCAGTTCGGCGATGTCCTCGGGGCGTGCGCGCAAGGGTGGCACCTGCAAGATGATTTCCGCCAATCGATAGAACAAATCGGCCCGAAAATGGTTCTCCGCGATCTCCGCGTCCAGGTTTCGATTGGTCGCGGAAACGACCCGCACATTGACACGGTACTCGCTTTCGCCACCCACGCGCCGAGCCTTTCGAGTCTCTAGAAAGCGCAGCAATTTTGGCTGCACTCCGATTTCCATTTCTCCGATTTCATCCAGGAAGAGCGTTCCTCCATTGGCCTGCTCCACCAGTCCGAGTCGCGCCTTGTGTGCTCCGGTAAAAGCTCCTTTTTCGACGCCGAAAAGCTCCGCTTCCAACAGGTCCTTGGGAATGGCCGCGCAATTCAGGGCGACGAACGGACCGCCGCGCCCGGCTTTATGCAATGCCGAGGCTACCCGCTCCTTGCCAACACCCGATTCGCCGTTGATCAGCACGCAGACATCGGTCGGTCCAAGCCGGTCAATCGTTTGTTGTAAACGCTGAATCGCAGCCGACCGGCCTATGAGGACATCTTCCGCGCTCAAAGGCCGTCCGCCATAAAGTTGCAGCCAGACCGATTGGTGCTCTGTCACGCGGGTCATGGCTTCCCTCCACCGTTCATCCGAATCTTCCATCGATACGACATCCACTGCGCCGTCGCGCATACTTCGTGCCACATCGTTGGTGGTGACCCGGTTCAACCACACCAAGTAAGGCCGATTCGCCTGGGCAAAACGGACCCGCAATCGCGGCCAGATGGGATCATCGACGACCTCCAGCGGCATGAGATAAACCAGCTCTTTGGTGGAGAGGGTTAATTCCGTGACCTCGTCTCCGGAAAAGGACCGGTGAACGTATCCCAGTCGGTGTAAACGAGCCGCCGCATCGAAATCAAACCCTTCTGGATGGAGAATATTGATCATGCGTTTGCAATGCATGGATATTGCAATTGCTTTCAAATGGCAATACAGATTCTTTCCAAGGGAAGACGGAGAACGATGTATTAACCGGAACTGACATGAACTCGACCCAGCATAGCGGGACGCCACTCGATTCGATGGGCGGCCCCTCTTGTCGACCCACCATCGGCGTGGTTATCCGGTTCAAGAACTCGGCGTCTACATTACCGGAGGTGTTGGCGGCGCTGGATCGGCAAACGGTACAGCCCGACCTAATCGTGGGTGTCAATAATGCGAGCACAGACGGCTCGCCTGAACTTTTCCGCCGACCTCGAGCACGTCTGATTGAGTGGACGGGACCCTACCATCACTCGCGTGTCCTCAATTTCTCGCTGCAGAATTGTCCGACCGACTTGGTCCTGGTGCTGAGTTCGCACACGGTCTTCGAATCGAATACTGCGTTGGCGGAGCTGGTAACGGCCATGGCAGACCCAAGAACCGCGTGCGCCAGCGGGAAATGGGACAAGGACCCTTTTTTTAGCGATGCGATCGACTGGGCAGAACTGCAAAAAAAAGGTCTCAAATTCGGGTCCATTTACTCCAATAGCATGGGTATCCTGCGCCGATCGCTCTGGGAACGATTACCCTTTGATGAAGCGATGCCGACCATGGAAGACGGAGCATGGGCTATCGCCCAAGTGCGCGCCGGACATGTCTGTCGGCGGTTGAATTTTCCGTTTCGGTACCAACGGGGCGGGCGGCGCCGGGACTATATTTTCGCCCTGATTACGTTCCAATTGGCTTGTCGCCACGGCCTGCCGGTCGCTTGGCTGGGGGTGATCGGAACCGTACGGGAATTGCTACGGATTGCTGGGCTTGGCCTTTTCGATAGCCGTGGAGCTTCGATTCCAGACCATTGCCCTCTGTTGGACCGGCTAAAAGCCTGGGCCACTTGGCGGTGGGTCAAAGCGGACAAAGAGTGACGTTTGGTAGCGGTCTAACCCAAAGATTTCGGTTGCTCCAGACCGCACTGACAGAAATTCGGGAACGTGCCGTAAACTGAGGCCAACCCAATCAATGAGAATGAGGTTTGCCGGTGCCGCACATGCCGCAGGAGCTCGGCACTCCGGTGCACGACGGGACATTAGCGCCGCCACCGGCAACCGACGCGGCAAAGGTGGAGAGAATCTTGGTCAGGCGGGTCGAACCACAGTCTGGACAAAGCGTTCCTTGCCAGTCGCTGGAGCGGACCAGTACTTCGTTTTCTTGACCGCACTCATTGCAATGAAATTCGTAGATCGGCATAGCGGTTTTGGTGAATTAGCGTACGGGATTAAGATCGGTTTTCAAGGTAACGGTTGAGGATTTAACTGCAGATAGACGCCGATAGACACATATTCAAAGCTGGAGAGGAAGGGGATTTAACCGCAAATTAGGGCAGACTCACGCAGAATCAGGGTAACCAGAAAGAAACCGGAAAAGAGGACTGTCGGACGTCGGTTACCTCGGTAAGGCGCGGTAGCGTCTTATAGGGGTAGGGATGGGCTTGCGCCCACCCCTCCCCCCAAACCGGACGGGCGGATTCCCCGCATCCGGCTTTCCAGTCAGTGAGTACCCGCGCTCGGCGGGACTGAAACGCTGTTCACAGGCTGAGGCGTATGGAGAGATCAGCTAGTGCATTGCGGAGTATAACTCTGACCCCCTTAGGAGGCTTTCAGCATGCGCTTGGTCCACAGGGTTATCGATTGGGTCTGGTCATCGACCAGGGTTT
>CAILNN010000124.1 GCA_903835555.1 uncultured Verrucomicrobiota bacterium | reverse complement strand
TATTCCCCGATTATGCCGAAGCGCACAATAATCTGGGCAGTCTCTTGGTTCGCCAGGGCCACCTGACGGAAGGCATCGAACATATCCGGACCGCACTAGCCAACAGTCCACAGAGTCCCAAGGCCCATAATAATCTCGGCATGGCACTTGCCAAACAAGGTAACCTCGGGGGAGCCATTGCAGAGTTTCAGGAATCGACCCGACTCGACCCGAATTCCGCAGAAGTGTGGGTCAATCTGGCCAATGCCTACCTGCTCCAACACCGCTACGCCGAGGCTGCTGAACCCCTCCGCACCGCTCTGCGCCTCCATCCCGAATTTCCCCCGGCGATTAAAGCACAGGCGCGGCTCGCCACCCGAATGCCTTCCCCAAGGTGAAATGCGACTCATCCGCTTCAAAACAGAAAAAGCATTATCGTCTATTTAAAATCGGCGTAAATCTGCGTTAATCTACGGTTGGGCAATGTCACGGCTTCACAAACAGCCGTGTCGCCGCTCCATTCTGTGTCACGATCAAGTCCGGCTTCCCATCGCCAGTGACATCACCCCAGGCGGCGCTCCGCTGCTCTCCCCACACCTGTACCCCTGATTCCTGGGCGGATAAGGCGCGGAAATTTCCGTGACCGTCTCCCACCAACCAGAGCCCTTGCCCGGCATCCAGGCGGTTATCCTCCGGACGCATCGCAAACCAGTTTTGCGCCAGAAACAAATCCGGCCTCCCATCGCCGTTGATATCGCCCACGACAATCGAGGTCGCCGGAGCCCATTGCGCCATCATCGGCAATGCATGGGGCTCAAAATGGTCCCCTCGCCGGAGGTAGACCGTGCTGGCCAGCGTTTCCACTCGGATGGTTGTCGCTTGGGCTCCCGCCTTTCCCAGAATCTCATTCACGGTCGCTCGTGCAAACAAGGCATGCGTCGGATAACGGGTCGTCCATTCAGGAAACACCGCGCCCAATGTCGTTCGATCCCGCCAGGGATACGTCCGACCTCCAATGCTGATGGCCTCCATCAATCCGAATGTTCCGTCGCCATTGAAATCTCCCCAGGTCACCTGTGGTCGACCATCGCCCCAAATTTGCCAACTGGAGTTCAATCCCAAATTGCCCACCACCAAGTCCTGCTTTCCGTCGCCATCCAAATCAGCGACGGCCAAACTATGCCACCATCCAGTTTGATTCCCCAGGCCAAGCTCCGTGGTTTGCTCCCGAAGTTTCCCTTGTTCATTATGATACACGCGAATCGGACCGCATTCGGTGCAAACAATGAGTTCAGGTTTCCCATCATCATCCAGGTCCGCCCAAACCGCTCCCGTGACCATTCCTGCGCGGCCCACAACCGCGCTGTTGCCCTCGTCCAAAATGAAATGCCCGGACTGCTGGCGATAGATTCGAGAGACCGGGCTCTCCGGCCACCGTCCCGGATTGACTCGCCCCCCGACAAATAGATCGGTTTGTTCATCCCCATCCAGGTCACCGGCAGCCAGGACTCCCGGACTGCTTTGTTGGCTTGGCAATGGGGCCCCTTCAACAAGCCTGCCATTTACCCAATCCCAGCGCAGCACCGCAGCCTGGTCGTGATCCCCACTTTTAAAATTCGCCAGAGCGGCAACGATCGCCTTGCGGCTGCTTCCCGTCTGGAGACAAGCCAGACCAAGCACGTCATCCCGCAGGGCCGGTCCGGGCACCTCCAACTCAGTAAATCCGCCATGTCCGTCGCCCAGGCGAACTGCCGGATGCCCACCCTGAGACCCGCCGATGACGACATCCAGATGTCCGTCGTCATTGAGGTCGGCCAGGATGACCATTGGCCCCAACTGACTCAGACGTCGGGGAAGCAGCGGTTGCCCGGCAAAATCGTCAAAGCCCAACTCCACATGCGTATGATGCAAGACCTCCGATGCGTCTCTCATCAGCGACGTCCGCTTTGAATCGTGTTGGGTTTCCGCCGTTTTGTGGACACCGGATGGCTCGTCCACTTCGTAAAGACAATTGGGCTTAACCCCATCAACGCGGCTGACCTGGCCACTTCGCCAGCGAACCTCCAGGTGCCTCGGACCCGAATTGGTCCCCGCTGCAAAGACCCGCATCGGCTCGCTTTGCGACAGGTATTGCCCGCCAGCGATCATTTCCTGGCTCTGGGTCACCGGTCCACCCATCAGCGAAATCTTCGCTCCAATCCCGAACGTGTTGGGGGCTATCCCTTTTAGTCGAACAGCAATCCGGGGAGCCACGGAATCGTTTCGATAAATAATCGGAGGACCCTTCAAACTATTCAAGACCACGTCCAGATCGCCATCCCCATCGATATCCACGGCAATCATCCCGTGGGTAATCGTCGTTGCATCAAAGCCCCAAGCGGAGCTGACATCTTCAAAGGTCAGATCATGTCGGTTTCGATAAGCCACCTTGGGCGGCTCTAAACGCGGATATCGAGTCAGCGAACCTTTGGTGGGGCGTACCGTTGTTGCCATACCGGACGCATGTCCATCATCGATATCCCGGTCGTTGACATCGTGGGGGTATCCATTCGAAACCAATAGGTCCTCCCACCCATCCAGATCGACGTCCAAGAACATCGGCATCCACGACCAACCCGACGCAGCCACCCCGGCAAAACAGGCAATTTCTGCCCAACTACCGTCACCCCGGTTCCAGTAAAGACAATTGCGGGCAAAGGCTTCCCGGGCCGCCCAATCCCCCGGGATACGCAGGCCCTCCAACGGAGGCGGAAGAGTTCGCTGCTTCCGGGCAAATTCACTTTGCAGCATGTCCACCGTGAAAAAATCCAACCTACCGTCACGGTCGATATCTGCGAAATCCACCCCCATGGAAAAGTCGCTCATGTTTCGAAGTGCCGTCGGGGCAGCCTCCTGGAAATGGCCATGACCATCCCCCAACCACATACGATCGGGCGTTTGAAAATCGTTGCAGGTATAAATATCCGGCCAACCGTCCCCATTGATGTCGCGAATCTGCACCGACAATCCCAGATCGGGTGGATTTGCGACCGGGCGACCGTCATTCCCTCGAAACATTTCTTCCCAAACCGCCGGGCGAAAATTTCCATGGCCATCATTGAGGTAAAGCGCCTGAGGATCCCCATTTTCCACGATCCGTCCGTTCTGAATCCTTAATCGTTTGGCATAGCGGCCCGTGACCATGGGCTGCCCATTGACCGTCCGGGTATTGATGACGGCACCATCGCGCAAGATCGCCTCCACCGCGTAGTTGCAAAGATACAGGTCCAGCGATCCATTTCCGGTCAGGTCTGCCGCCGCCACTGAGGTTCCCCCCGACTTCCCGGCCAGTCCGGCCACGGTTGTCTTGTCCGTGAAATGTCCATGCCCGTCATTGATCAGGTAGGCGTTTGGCCCACCAAAGCTTGAAACAAACAAATCGGGTGCCCCGTCGCCGTTGAAATCCGCAAAAATCGCCCCGGACGACGTCTGATTCGTGCAGCCCACACCAGCCGACGCCGTGATATTGGTGAACCGCCCATTGCCCAGATTGCGATAGAGCTGGTTCGACGCCTGCCGATGGCAAAAATAGAGGTCGACCAAGCCGTCCCCGTCCACATCAGCGGCTGCCAAGCCCGACCCATTCATGAGGTTCTGGAACTTTTCCATCCGCGCATCGTCCAGATCATTAACGAAATCAATGCCGAAAGCCTGGGGGTCCAGTCGTGTGAAACCGGTCTTCCCATGGGTTGGAACGGGCAGTGGAGCCCACCGATAACCTTGACCTGCTTGCCATTCGAGTCCCAGTACCTGCTGGAAAGCCACGAGGCAGCAAAGGACAAACAGGCATGATTTTCCAAAAACAGCCAATTTCATGGGGAAGCCCAAGTCAAAGTAACTCCCGCATCCCAGTCAATGATCGTCTCCGATCCGAAATGCCCGCCGGAAGCAGAAGCGGCGTCTCGCCGCTTCCAGAGTTATAGACCAAGGAGAAGTCCGCCAGGTCTTGGACTGCGCCAGCCCTCTGGCGCTTTGGAGGCAGCCGCGAATTGGATGGCGGCCGGGTTTCCCAGGCGCACTCCTCATTAGCCAAGCAAACCCGACCGGGAAATCGTGTCAATTCACTTGCCAACGATGTCAATTTCATCGATCTGTTGCTCCCCTGGTTTTTCTTGGCCGGTTTGGCATAGAAAGGCAGACGATTATGCGCCCGTGGCGGAATTGGCAGACGCGCTAGATTCAGGTTCTAGTGAGTAACATCGTACAGGTTCAAGTCCTGTCGGGCGCACCAAATTGGTAAATAGGCCAGATTCTAAGCGAAGACGGCCCGTGGACGGAT
>CAILNN010000123.1 GCA_903835555.1 uncultured Verrucomicrobiota bacterium | reverse complement strand
TGAATGAAAGCCGACAATTGAAAGTTAGCCCTTTTCGATGCAGGCGTAAGCGTTGTGATTGTGGATGCTCTCCTGATTTTCCGCTTCCACCCGATACCAACTGATGGAAGGGCGGGCATTAAGCCGGAGGGCCACATTTCGAACCAGGTCTTCCACGAAAACCGGGTTTTCGTAAGCGCGCTCGGTCACGGCTTTTTCATCTTCGCGCTTTAGAAGCGAGTACATCTCACTGGAACCGCTAGCCTCAATCTGGGAAATCAGGTCTTCAATCCAGATAATCTCTTCCGAGCGAACACTAACGGTGACCTCTCCCCGCTGGTTGTGGGCGCCATACTTGGATATGGCTTTGGAGCAAGGGCAAAGGGTGGTGACGTTGCATTTGACAGTCAGGACAAAATCCAGTTCCTGCCCCCGCAGAGCGGCATCGAATCGGATGGTGTAATCCATCATGCCTTCCTTGCCGGACACCGGAGCGTGCTTTACCAGGAAGAACGGGAATTCCATCTCCAAATGGGCATTAACCGCATGCAGACGATGCTGCATGGCGCGGAGGATATCGGGGATATTCTCGACGTGGATGACATTGCCATGTTCGTTCAGGACCTCGACGAACCGGCTCATGTGTGTCCCTTTAAATTCCTTAGGAAGGTCGACAAAAAGCCCCATCAGGGCGACCGTGTTTTGGAGCGATTGGGTGGATTTATCGCGGACTTGAATGGGAAACCGGAGCCCCCGGACACCCACCTTGTCGATGCGGAGTTGCCGAAAATCCGGCTCACTCTGCTTGTCGGTCAAGTTTTTGCGACCTGCGCCGGAAACGACCCGGCTTTCTTGCGTGGCACTCGTCATGTATATTTCGGCCAGACTTGAGGCTCTGGGCCATTGAGGATCGTAACACCGATCGCGATCTCCGCAATGAGGCTAAAATCCGAGCGTGAAAAGTGGCAATTCGGCGGGCAAAGTTCGACCGGCAGATTTTACGGATTAATCCCGGCCACCCTGACCAATTCGGACTTGGGCACCCGTTCCCGCTTCTGCAATCTCATCTCATGACCGATCAATGGAGCAATTTCGTACGAGCAATGGACCAATGTTGGCTGCAAAGGCGATTCGACGACCTTCGTGACTTTCTTGCGGAGGACATGGTGTTAGTAGCGCCCGGCGGAAACGGAAGGATTGAAGGATGTGCTGCCATCATTGATACCTACCGGGAATTCATGGAGCGGTCCCAAGTGAGCCAATTCGAGAACGGTGCCGTCAATGTCACTGAGCGAGGCGATACAGCCGTTTTAGAATACAGTTGGGCGATGGCGTGGGAAAGCGAAGGGGCCAGCAATCAGGCGACCGGTCGGGAAATCCTGGTGATTGCCCGACGATCGGGCGATTGGAAGGTCATCTGGCGGATGCAAGTGCCAAGTTGACGGACTTCAGAGGTAACCGTCGAGTATCCATCAGGCTGACTGATCGATGACGTAAACAGAACCCGGTCTTAACTCATTAATGCGGAGCGTTATCTGGCGTACGAAAGGCACTAAATGTGCCATTCGGTTTGACTTCGATCGAAGAACCATAATCGAAAAAGGAAGGTTTGAAGTCTTGTTCTGGTCCGGCAATCGTCTATCAACAGTTACGAACAGGTCGAATTGATTCGATTCCGCAATTTTTGCCAGCAATTTTCCATTGCCGATACCAGACCAACCGGCTTGCGGAACGGTCGTGACGGTGTGACCAAAAAATTCCCGCCCAAAATCTTTTGGCAAACACTCGTCCAGGAGGATTCTCATTTAAACTGCCGCAAGTAGACCATTTGTGGCTTCTTCCAGAAAACCGATGGCCTGTCTCCTTGAAACAGTGGGGTATTGCTCTAAAAAATAGTCCAGCGAATCGCCCCCTTCCAAATAGTCCAACATCGCACGCACAGGAACGCGGGTTCCTGCAAAACACGGCTCGCCGCCCATTACATCAGAGTCAGTCCTCACAACAGAGCTAATTTTCACGATTCCGGTATGCCGGGTACCGACTCGGCTGACAAATCAAAAATGGTGCGTCCGGCGGCTACGACAAGTTTTCCTGGATACCAAATCAGAGCGAATCATGTTTGGATTGGCTTTCGAAAACAACCTTGCGTTCCGAGCCCAATTCTGGCGGACTCATTCCCAGAGGGGTTCGGATGGCATAGAGCGACCCATAGGGTTACAAAACCGGGTTGTTTTTCGAAGAAATCCCTTTTTCAGGACCCGCAATAAGCATTTGGGGCCAAGATAGTTAGCCGGTGTAGCTCAGTGGCAGAGCAACGGTTTCGTAATTCAAAACGGCATTTTATCCCCAATTATCCCGGTTCATCTCCCGCCAACAAACCGCGATTTTTGGCCATTTTCGCAACCCGCCCGGCAATCCTGAATCCGCCGGAATCATCCCGGGTATTGATGCCGGGTTACACTTTTGGGTTACACTTTTTGTTTTT
>CAILNN010000122.1 GCA_903835555.1 uncultured Verrucomicrobiota bacterium | reverse complement strand
TTGTTCAATGCGGTTGGGATTCCACGGAAGGTCATAATTGACCATGAGATGCGCCCGCTTATGGAGATTGATGCCTTCTCCGGCGGCATCGGTGGCCAGGAGGATCAATACTTCGGGATCATTTTCAAACGCCTCCTGCGCTTGCCGACGCCGTTCACGGGGTGTTCCACCGTGAATGGCCACGATGGCATTCTGATTTCCCAAGCAGGTGGCCAATCTATCAGCCAGGTAATTCAGGGTGTCGCGTTGCTCGGTGAAAAGGACCAGCTTTCGACGAAGCTTGTTGGCATCGAACATATCCGGCAGCTCGAGTGTTTCGGATAGCCGTTGCCATTTGGTGTCCTTTCCGGACCGTCTTAGTTTGAGGGCTTGATGAACCAAGTCCCGCAAAATGGCGATTTCTGATTCCAGTTCCGCCAAGGTTTGAGCAGCCGTCGATTGGTCGACAATTTGTTCCTCGGTCTGTTCGACTTCCGTTTCAGGGCTGTCTTCCAGGTCCTCAATTTCTTCATCCGTCAGGTCCTGCGACTCAGCGAGCCGGGTATTGATTTGAGACGCACCGCGTCGCAGCAGTCGTTCCTCACGCAGGCGGTCTTCCAAGCGGCGCAATCGGCGATCCAGCGACCGATAGATCGCTTCCGGAGAGGAGGCCAATCGACGTTGAAGCAGGGTCAGCGCG
This sequence comes from uncultured Verrucomicrobiota bacterium, assembly GCA_903835555.1. Classification (GTDB taxonomy): domain Bacteria; phylum Verrucomicrobiota; class Verrucomicrobiia; order Limisphaerales; family UBA9464; genus CAILNN01. Next base: position 26,254 of record CAILNN010000122.1, on the reverse strand, counting down.
AATCCAATGGTGCCCTTGCGTTTTTCGTTGTTCAGCTTGTCCGCGTTGTTGAATTCCTGGCGGACATATTCGGTCACTGATTTATAGAGCGCCTGTTCGTCGTCACTCAGCGAGTATTCGACGGTGTTGGCGTAGCGCTTCGGGAACAGCGGTTTTCCCTCCATGGTTACGAGCTGTTCCTTGACCATGCGCCGCATGACATCGCCCACATCCGACACGTGCGCCCCATCCCGTGGTCGGCCCTCAAAGCGATCCCCATCCAACAGGGAAAGGAAGAGATGAAAGTCTTCGTTCTTGCCGTTGTGGGGTGTGGCAGTCAGCAGGACGAACTGACGGGCATGAGCCGAGAGCAATCGTCCCAATTGAAAGCGCTTGGTATATTTGACCTCGGAACCGAAATAGGTCGCCGACATTTTGTGCGCCTCATCGACAATGACCAAGTCCCAGTCTATGGAGGCCAGTTTAGCTTGGATATCGACATTGCGGCTGAGTTTGTCGAGTCGGGCGATGCACAGGTTGTGCTCTTGAAACCAGTTACCCGTTCGGGCGGCAGTCAATCCTTCATTGGTCAGTATCTCAAACGGGAGACTGAACTTTTCATCCAATTCATCCTGCCATTGTTCCACCAAACCGCCGGGAGCGACGATGAGGCATCGGTCAACATCCCCCCGAATCAACAGCTCTTTGATCAGTAGCCCGGCCATGATGGTCTTACCGGCACCCGGATCATCCGCCAGCAGGAACCGTAACGGCTGACGCCCCAGCATGGTTTCATAGACTGCCGTGATTTGGTGCGGCAAAGGGTCGACCGCTGACGTATTGACCGCGATGTGCGGATCAAACAGGAATGCGTATCGAAGTCGTTGTGCCTCAGACACAAGCCGAAATAGGGCACCATCGGCGGTAAAACTCAGGGGGCGGCTTTGCTGAACCAGACTAAGGCCGGGTTCGCGATCACGGTAGAGAAGCTCTTCGCCGGGACGACCTTCGGCATCGACAAAGGTGATCGAAAGCACGTCGTCGCCGAACCGCTGCACCTGCCGGACGGTGACAGCCTGATTGGCCAGCAGCCCGTTGAGAACGCATCCGACGGTGATGTCTTCCAGCTTAACCACGATGAGAAGATGAGCGTTTCTTTTGTCATTGTGAAGCCTGTTATTTGCAGATACCCTGACTGAGTAGTCAGGTATGCTCCCAGATGTGGTTGCCACGAACGGGTTTTCGCTGGATCGGCTCGCCACGCTCTGTGCGGTGGTAGAATCGGGCTCAATCTCCATCGCGGCAGGACCCAGCACCAGTCGGCAAAGTCAATTCAGTCGTCAGATCAAGGAGCTGGAATTGGCAGTAGGCGCAAAATTATTCGAGCGGAACGGGAAGTCACTGAAGCCGACGGCTTTCGGACTTCAATTGGCTCGCATGAGCAGAACCTTTTTCAGTGCTGTGGCTGACCTAGCCTCCCAAGAAACGGAAAAACCGGGACAGGTCCAGGTTGGGGGAGGGGAAGGGATGCTCCGATGGGTGATGGTTCCCTGCATCGGTGCTCTTCGAGACTTGGACCCTCCCATTCATTGCAAGGTCCGGAATCTTCGCAGCGCAGATATCATTCGCGAACTGGAACTGGGCGGCATCGACGTTGGATTGGTCAGAAAGTCGGCCATTACCGAGAATCTGATGTGGGAACGGGTCGGCACGTTTGAATTCACATTGGTGGTTCCCCGGCGTCTATTGCGAACCCGGAGTGGTGACGAAGTTTTTGTGGGCCGTCCGCTGCCGTATGCGGAACTTTCCGGGGAAGGGCAGTTGGCAACAGCTGCCCGTGAGATATCGAAGCGTGCGGGAATTCGACTAAATCGGGTAGTCCAAGCCGAAACCCTTTCCTTGTTACTCGCATCCGTAGAGCACGAAGACGCCGCTGCCTTCCTCCCGATACCTGCAATTGCAGGCTTGCCCGAGGACCGATTTGCACAGGTTGACCTGGAAAATATCGAGAATCTCAGTCGGGAAATGGTATTGGCCTGGCTGCCCGATGCCGCCGACCAAAAGCCAAACATCAAGCGCGCCACCCGAATCCTGGCCCGGCGTTTGCAACAAACCATGGCGGATTTTTCGAGGGGTATCGATAGGCCAGGAATCTAACGCCCCAATTATCCGACGCCGTTCCTTTATTCCCTAAACGGTTCCACATCGGCCCTCAATACCCGCCCCAAAGCCATGCAGCTAAACGGCATTCACCACATCGCCATTATCTGTTCCGACTACCCCCGCTCGAAGCAGTTCTATGTCGATATCCTCGGACTAACGGTCATCCGGGAGGTTTATCGCCAGCCTCGAAATTCCTACAAGCTGGACCTGGCCATCGGTGATACCTACGTCATCGAACTTTTTTCCTTTCCCGAACCACCCCGACGCGTCACGGGCCCAGAAGCCTGTGGTCTGCGGCACTTGGCGTTTCGGGTGTCTGACGTTGCCGCCACCAAGCTCGAATTGGAGGCCAATGGGGTCACCGTGGAGGCAATTCGTATCGATGAATGCACGGGAGCCAAGTTTACCTTCTTTCGCGATCCCGACGGACTGCCGCTGGAAATTTACCAGCAACCCGGGCCTTCTCCCGATTGACACCCGGAGAGCGGGCTTTAGCCTCGCCCCGTTTTGAGCGACTTGCTTACTCCTGCCGCCCGGGCTCGTCAGGTGCGGGACTCCTTGCCTCCTGACGGACTCTTCTCCGGGCATCAGTGGCGCGTGGCACCCCGTCCATTTTCGTTGGGGACCGATTTGGCAGAAGATTTCGAGACTCTCGGACGGGTGCTCTTGCAATTCTATCGGGCTGTCAACCGGCTTTACCGGCGGAGCTTTGAGGGAAAAGGATGGCCATGGGTGGCGGCATTGCTGGACCAGGGCAAGACACCGCAAGTGATTGAACTGCAACGTCATCAAGCTTTCAAACAAGACATCCCCCGCATCATCCGGCCCGACATCCTCCTGACCGAAGGGGGCTATGCTATTTCGGAGTTGGACTCTGTGCCAGGTGGGGTGGGACTCACTCAATGGTTGAATCAAACCTATTCCGGGCTCGGAGACTCTGTCTTGGGTGGTCTCAATGGGATGAAAGACGGATTCGCCTCCGTCTTCGGTTCGTCCGAGCCGGTTCATCTGATGGTCTCCGCCGAGTCAGCCACCTACCGTCCTGAAATGGTTTGGCTGGCCGAACAGTTGGGTGACCGGTTCCAAGTGCGTGATACCGATTTTGCCGGTTTTGCTCCCGGCGATTCCGTTTATCGCTTTTTCGAGCTCTTTGACCTGCCCAACATCGCCTGTGCCGACCAGTTGTTTTCCCTGGCAACCGAGAAGCAGATCCGCGTCACGCCGCCGCCGAAGCCGATCTTTGAAGAAAAGTTGCTCTTCGGGCTGTTGTGGAATCGCAATTTGAAGGAGTTCTGGCGTCAGGAATTGGGCGAAGCCTTTTTTGTCCGGCTGCTGAAGATTGTGCCCCGAACCTGGGTGCTGGACCCCGAACCCCTGCCACCGCACGGGGCTTATCCGGAATTGGAGTTGACCGATTGGCGGCAACTGAAGGGCTTGAGCCAGCGGGACCGCGACTTGATCCTCAAAGTCTCGGGCTATAGCGATATAGCTTGGGGTGCCCGTGGGGTGCATCTGGGCAGCGATTTGAGCGTCGCCGATTGGAGTGTTGTAGTTGAGAACGCCTTGGATGCATGGAACCGGTCTCCCTACGTGTTGCAGCGTTATCATAAACCGAGAGTGTTGCAGTCTGAGTGGTACGATTTCGCCATCGATCAACTGAAGCCGATGCCCAGTCGGGCGCGGATTTGTCCCTATTACTTTGTCAGCGGGGAAGGGGATGCGGCGCGACCGAAGTTGGGTGGCGTCTTGGCGACCTTGTGTCCGTCGGACAAGAAAATCATCCATGGCATGACGGATGCCATTCTTGCCCCCTGCATGGTATGAGCCTGCTCGAATACGCACTCCTGGCGATCAGTTCGTTGTTCGTTATCCTGGACCCGATCGCCACGGTTCCGACCTTTCTGGCGATGACACCCGATGACACGCCGGAACAGCGAATCCGAATGGCCCGATTAGCCTGCCAGGTCGCCGCAGGCCTGCTCACCGCCTTTGCTCTCTTAGGTCAGTGGATTTTTCACTTTCTAGGAATTACCATTCCGGCCTTTCAAATGGCGGGCAGTGTGGTCCTCCTGATCATTGCTCTGGAAATGCTCAAAGCCGAGCGCTCCAGGACCCGGTCGACCGAAGAGGAAGTGGAAGCCGGGGCCGCAAAGACCGATATTGCCATTACGCCGCTGGCCGTTCCCATGCTGGCCGGGCCGGGGGCGATTTCGACGGTCATTCTGCTTCAGTCAAAAGCTGCTGATTTGTGGCAACGGGCCGTCCTGGTGCTTTCGATATTTGCTGTCTGTTACGCGGCCTACTGGGTTTTCGTCCTATCATCGCGCGGCGCTCAGTGGCTCAGCCCCATTGTCTTGCGCTTGGCAACACGAATCATGGGCCTCCTGCTCGCCGCAATTGCATTCCAGTTTTTCTTAAATGCCTTGCGCACTTTGGGGTTGATTCATTTCCCCGACGCCTGAAGTGAGCTAGGGGATCTCCGCCAGGTCGTTGAGTGCGCCAGCCCTCTGGCGCTTTGGAAACGGCGGTGAATTGGAAGGCGGCCAGAATTCACTGGCGGGCTCTTCAGATTCCATGGCAAAAAACGGTAGAGGACAAGAGCGTGTTGCCTATCGACAAGCAACGTCTTGAGTCGGTACAATTTCTTTGTTAGACATGCCCGATCCGCTTCCCAAAAGCGGAGCGCTCCAAATCCCCGTAGCCGTCTGACGTGAGTCGACGCTGATCCCACTCCGCCACAACCCGTTCCCGAGCAGCCAGGCAGGAAAAGATCCCAAAACCCAACCCACTCCTCCGAGGCCATCGCCCATTCGCCAGGCACCAAGGCCTCAGATCCGCTGCGCAACCCGATCGGCCACAAGGATCATAGCGGGTCTCGACGACATCATTCACGACTCTTGATGCTTTATTGCAGTCTTGACATCAATCATCAATAATAGCATCATGCCTCAATGAGAACGACCCTGACATTGGACGACGACGTTTTTGAATTGGCCTCCAGGCAGTCAAAATTGCGCGGCGTTTCGCTGGGCAGGACGGTGTCCGATCTCATGCGCCGGGGGCTGAGCGCAGGCACCCCGACCGAGAAAATGAATGGCGTCGTTGTTTTCCGTCTGCCAACGGACTCGCCTAGGGTAACCACGGACGACGTGCGCCGAATCGAAGCCGATGGCGTATGATGGGATATCTACTCGATACCAATCTGCTGATAGCCCTGTTCTGGCCCAGCCACGATGGGCATAAAGTGGCTTTAAATTGGTTCACCCGTCAGCGGACCAAAGGTTGGGCGACATGCCCCATCACCCAGGCCGGTTTCGTCCGTATTGTCGCGAACCCCGCGTTTTCCCGCGATGCCCCCCATCCTCGCGACGCCGTTCGGTTGCTTGCTATCAACACCGCCGCCCGCGATCACGCATTTTGGTCGGACGATCTGCCCGTCGCGGAAGCGGTCGAATTCACGGGAGTTCGGCTCCTGGGCCATCAACAAGTAACGGACGCGTACTTACTGGGCTTGGCCGTTCGGCGGGGCGGGGTACTCGCGACATTAGACCAACGCATCACCGCGCTGGTGGAACCGAAATCAACCGAGTGGAAGTCGCTGGAAGTGGTGGCTTGATGCCCGATAACCGTAGCGCCGACATTCCTGTCGGCTGTACCGCAGGTCTCCAGACCTGCTTGGCGGTCCGAACCACGCCCCCTGCACAGGAACCGCCGGGCAAACCAAAATTCTGCGCTACGTCGAGTGGGGCCCGCATTGTTCCATCCCAACCCTCAACCAAAGCATGAGGTCAATACTCCCAATGCACGCGGCCGGCAAAGATGTGGACCGGACCACGGTCTTGATTATAGGCGGGATTCTTGACGAAGGAATAATCGAAAGTCAGGTGGATGGTTTTCCATATCTGGGCGTCATAGTACGTCTCCAGAATGGCTTCCGTCCCGTAGCGCAAGGCACCGTCGCCGACCGTCACTCCCATTCCACCCGCCGCTAGGTAACCCCGGTGCCCGCCAGAAATCCCATCCAAAACCCCGGCAAGGCCGAAGGTATCCATTGGACGGCTCCAAAACTGTCCATTTAAGCTCAGCCCTAGAGAAACTGTCTTATCAATGTCTGTATAGGCCCACGATTCCGTTTCGCCGTTGTTCCAGCTTAGCCTGGAAAACGCACCAACGCCGGGAAGAATGATTTGCTCCACATTGATCCCAAACCCGGGCTTTAGGTGGTAGGACGGTGGCAATGAACTATCGCGCGGAATTGCCGGGTCGGCGATTTCGTCAAATCGCCTCATGTTGGCCCGATTGGCAAAAAATAATAACCGAGCGGCACCACCCGGCCATCGGCGTTCGAGCTCGGTTACCATGCCCCAGGCTTCCAACGTGTGAGGGTCGGACGCCAGGCCATTCGCAACTCGGGGAACTTGGAACACTCCGTAGCGGACCGACCAATCGGTGAGATGCAGATCGGCCGTAATACCCGGCATGAACCCGAGGGAATCGGCTGGGAAATCCCAGGCACCGGCGGATACCAAGGCCCAATTCATGAATTGGGTACGCCCGTCGTTGGAATAGGTGTTTCCATCGAACGAATCCTTGGCGCTCATCTTGCCCGCACTGATCGTCAATCGGTGCGAGTCAACCTGCTTGGCCAGTTGCAATTGACCATCTGGGATTTCTTCCTTTTCACCGCCTAACTCAAAGGTTTGCTGCACCAGTAAATGAGCAAAGGTGATGTTTGGGCGCTCGGTTCCGCCCTTGAACGCTTCGTTATTAGGGAATCCCGCAACGCCAAAGGTATGACTCAACCCAAATCCCTGCCAAACCAACGCGTCAGCGTGAAGTTCCGCACCGTGCCAAAGCCTTACCCCCGCGAAAACGTCGAAGGAGATAGTCTGCTTGGTCTCACTGGTACTGGTCAGGCTCTGGTCAGCCGAATAGAGGGCGGGAAAGCGGCCATGGGTCTGCACCACCACCGTATTCTGCACATGCCAGTTCCACAAAGAGGACTGGCCAGGACCGCCTTCCAGTGCAGATGCTGGGGTGTTGGTAGCGGACCCAGTTGTGGAAATGATTTCGGATGGTAGCGACGAGGTTTCCGGTCCGTCTGCCCACGCTTCTGTCCCCAATATGGCAGAAAAAACGGCTATCCTAACAACCTCCCTGGAGCAAAGAGTCAAGCCGCACGCAGCATGAATGGAAGAATAAAAGCCTCGGGGCATAAGGGCGGGCAAGGAAAGCCTTTAACCCCGAGTCGCGAAACTGAAAAAGTCGGTTTTCTTTCCAATCAGCCGCATTGACAGAGACATGAGCTTCCCTCCCTTACTTGGACTTGGGCAAAAAACCAAGGTCCGCTACCCAATCGACAAAGCGATATTGCCAAGTACCGAAGGGAATCCCATTGCGCGGGCGAATACCGCCGGCATGTCCCCCATGGCCATAGATATGCAGTTCCGCAGGAATCTTGGCGTTGAAATAGGCGTCGTAAAACTCGACTGTCTGGCGAGCGTGAAACGCGTCATCAACTCCAGCGCTCGTCAGGAAAGCCGGCGGTGCATTGGTGGGAACGCGGGATAGGTCCATCCGACGCCAGCCGGCATAAACGAGAACAACGAAATCGGGTCGATCATCCTGTCGTTCAATTACATCCGTTGAATCGGACTTGCCACCGGTGAACTTGAGCGCGGCCCAGGCGGCTTGTTCCCCACCGGCGGAGAAGCCCATGAGCCCTACTCTCTTCGGATCAATCGCCAAATCCTTCGCATTGGCCCGTATCCATTGGATGGACCGAAGCGTGTCGCTTAGAGCGTCGCCATCCGAGGTGTAGGGCTGGAGGCGGTACCGCAAAATGAAGGAGGAGACTCCCAGGGTGGACAGCCAGTCCGCAATATCCAGTCCCTCGGGACCGACATTGAGTTCTCGATTGCCACCTCCGGCTGCCAGGATCACGGCGGTTCCAGTTGCCTTATCCTGCGGTGCCAGATGCACTTCAATCGACGGATTGTGGATATTGACCACCTTCTGAATCCGATCGGGCTTGCCCGGTGCGTAGGTGACCACCTCTTTTTGGTCAAAACCCTTGAGGGTCGGGGAGCCGACCGGCCAAAGGGGAACGACTCGGGCTCCGGGAACCAATGGCAGTGGAAGTTGTGGTTGCTGGCCATTGGTTTGGGCGACCGCCGATTCCGTCAGACAGGCTATGCCAGTAAGGACGAAAACAAAAACGCGAAGCCGAGCCATTTTCCAGACGAGGATATTCATGGGAGAGGGAACGATTGATGGCACCCATTGCTTTTGACAAGGAGACAATTTTGAATTTGGGTCAATTGGGGCCAGCGAGCCTCCGTGCGCCTAACAAAGAAGGGTTATAGCCCGAGCCGGGCGGCGACTTCTCCAGCCAAAACCTCGTAGGCAGCCGCCCCCGCGCTATACGGATCGTAGGTGATGATCGGCTGGCCGTGACTTGGAGCTTCGGCCAAGCGGGTCGTTCGGGGAATCAAGGTCTCAAACATTCGCTCCCCAAAGTGCGTTCGTACTTCGGCTACGACGTTATTGGCCAATTTGGTTCGGCCATCGAACATCGTCATTACGACTCCTAGCAGTTGAAGGTTTGGATTCAGTCCGCCTTCTCGCACTTGTTGCAAGATGCGAGTGACCATCGCGATGCCTTCCAGGGCGAAGTACTCACATTGCAATGGCACGATGAGGTGATCGGCAACGGCAAAGGCATTCAAGGTCAGGATGCCGAGTGACGGGGCGCAATCGATGATGATCAGATCAAACTCGCCTGAGTCCTTCACCGGAGTCAGAGCCCGCTTCAGGCCATTGAGGTAATCCTCGGTTCGAGCCAGTTCAATTTCGGCACCGCAAAGGTCGAATTCGCTCGGAACAAGTGATAGCCGTTCAATGCTGGTCGTCCGAATGCGTTCCGTGATGGTTCCCTCGCCAAGCAACGGGCGGTAAACACTTCCGCCTTCCGTTTTTTCAAGTCCCAGACCACTGGTGGCATTTGCCTGGGCGTCAAGATCAACCAATAGCACCCGTTTTCCGCGAAGCGCCAGGCATGCGCTGAGATTAACCGCAGTCGTGGTCTTGCCGACGCCACCCTTTTGGTTGGCGATAGCTACGATGGAAGTAGGCACTGCCTCAGTTTGGAACGGGAAGGGTTGGGATTCAATGGCCAATGAAACCGACGATGAAGGATAAGACAAGGAGATGTCCGCCAGGTCTTGGACTGCGCCAGCCCTCTGGCGCTGTGGAAATGGGCGTTAAATGGACTGCAGCCCGATTTCACACTCGATCTCTTCAAATCCTGAAGCAAAAAGCGGTTGTGGAAAACCGCAGAAGGCAGGGTGGGATTGGAATGGTGCGCGATACAGGGTTCGAACCTGTGACCCCTACAGTGTCAATGTAGTGCTCTACCACTGAGCTAACCGCGCCCAACCGAACGGGCCAAAGAAACTAGCTGAGATGTTCCGGCTGACAAGGTTTTTTCTGGCTCCTGTTTTTTGGCCGAATATGTCCTTGCCAACGCTGATGAATACAGCCTCAGTCCATTAGTCCAATTTGACGTGTGAAAACTGAATTCTGCGATTCGGGCCAATCTTCTGAACCGATGATTCGGCAGCATTGGCAGGCATTGCGGACGGTTTCTCCAAACTCCCGGCTTGGGTTCTTTATGAAGGTGACCGTTCTTTCCAGTTTAGCCTTGGGTCTTTTTTGTGGTTGCGACCTGACTTCCTCCCAACTCAATGCTGACGGCTCCGATGTCGCTCAAACGACTGAATTCAGGCCGACAACAAATGCTCCGGCGATCCTTGAATCGGGCAGTGCTGAGGCAAAACCGTTGAACCCAGTTCAGGCACCGACACCTCCTCCAGACCTGCCTGCGCCGGTGCAAGAGGTTGTCCGATTGGCTCAAACCACCTTGGGCGACGGCGTCTTGCTCGGCTATATCGATAACCTGAAAGCGCCCTATTCGCTGAGTGCCGATCAAATTATCTATTTGAGTGATTTGGGGATTTCGGAACCGGTCATTCAGTCTTTGGTCAAGCATTCATCGGGGACCGTGGTCGGTTCGGGAACTTCTGCGCCTGCCAATCTTACCCAAACCTCACAGGTCTCGACGTTCCGGTCTGCGGACTCAATGGCCTCCCCGGCGATACCGCCAGATGGACAGGGTATCTTTCAGAACGACCAGCCATCAACCGGTCCAGCACAGGGCCCAAGTTCGTCGGCCGAGGCTCCGTCGGTCCAATATGACGTCGTTCCCCCGACGAACTATGTCACACAGGCCCCGCTGCCTTCAGCCTCCGAACAGATGTTCTATGATTCGTTGGCACCTTATGGTGCGTGGGTTGATGACCCCGACTATGGCGTGGTCTGGCAACCGACAGTCGCCGTCGTGAATCCGGGTTGGCAGCCCTACTGTGACAGTGGTAACTGGGTGTGGACCGATTGCGGTTGGTATTGGAATTCATCCTATTCCTGGGGTTGGGCTCCGTTTCATTACGGTCGTTGGTGCCGCGCTTCCAAGCACGGTTGGTGCTGGGTGCCTGACACCTGTTGGGGACCCGCCTGGGTGACTTGGCGCACATGTGATTCGCATTGTGGGTGGGCACCTTTGCCGCCCCACTGTGGGTGGAGTCCGACTCTCGGTTTCACGTACTACGGACGTGGGGTAAACGCAGGCTTTGGCTTTGGTTTGGGCCACGAATCCTACGTTTATTTGAGTTGGAGCCATTTTTGCGATCGTCACCCAGGGCGTTTTTGCGCGTCGCGAACGGAAGTGGTGGCGCTCCACGCTCAGTCCCGTGTAATCAACAATATTCGCGGAAACGGTAACCCAGGGGTGAACATCCATGGCAATAACAACACGGTGGTCATCAATAATGGTCCTGGCATTACTCCTGTTCAGACCCATTCCAGCACCGATATTCCCCGATTGAAAGTGGCGGACGTCCGTTCACCTCAGGGGCAGTCAAATCTCGGGCGCATCGGCGCGGGCACTGGCATCGTTGGTGCCTATCGTCCAGTCACGGGAAATGCAACTGTCGCTTCTGCAATTGCAACTAGTCCCTCTTCTTCCATTCCCCACGGACCGTCGCACGGACCTGCGGTACCTATTCGACCTTATGTCGGGGTCACTGTTCCGAAGACTGAATTGGTCGGTACACCCCGTGCCTCGATTGGGTCGTCTACCGCTGGCGGGAATGGTTTCCCGTCACAGCCCCATCTAAAGCCCAGTCTTTCCAACCCCTCTGGCATTCCCACTTCCCGCGCTAACTTTCCAAACCAGGGGGAAATCGCGGCCCGCACTCCAGGTGCCGTGACGACGGGGTATTCGGGACCTTCGCGCACAGTTCCCCGCGCCACCCCGATTGCGGGAAATCCAGAATCCTCCGTCCAAACCGTAGCGGAACGGAATACTCCACGCCCGGATGGTGGGGGTGCCGTGCCTGGACATCCGGGAGCACCGGTTCAAAATTCCAATGCCGGTATCTTCCAAGCCAATCCCGGAGCTGGGCAGGGGACGTCCAGTGAAAATCGGGAGCAACTGCCAAACGAAACAGGTACTTCGCCCATTCGTCAGCCGGGAGTCGCCCAGCCTGCCGCCCCTGTCTATCGCTACTACAATCCCGCCGGAAATAATGCCGCCGTGGTTCGGTATTATCCGGGGGCCGGTGTTCCGGTTCACAGCGCGGGTTCTGGATACAGCAACCCGGGGGGCACCGTACCGGCAGCAACCCATGCTGGATCGAGTAGTTCCGGAACATCCACCGCCGCGCATGGATCAAAGAATGGTCGCTAAACAACAGTCCAATGAGCACTTTCGGAGCCCGAATCGGGGTTAAGCGGCAAAAGTACGTGCTTTCGACTTTCTTGGTTTTCAGGTTGGGGGCATAATGTCCCTTTGTGGAAGCTGTTCTGGATTCGTGCGTCGGAGGTGCCATCGCACGGAATGCTCACTCTGCCGCCCTTGCCCTGCCGTCGCCCGCAGGTGGGCGAGATGTACTGGACTTATATCGCGCCATTTTCCTGGCACGGGAGGTGGATCGAGTTGAGATGGAGTTGGTCCATCGCGGGGAGGGCTTTTTCCATGTCGGAGGTGCCGGACATGAAGCATCCGCCGCTTTACAAGCCCACCTGATCCCGGACGATTGGTTGCACCTGCACTATCGGGACAAAGCCTTGATGATCGCACGGGGGCTACCTCTCGACCAATTCTTCCACAGTCTCCTCTGTACGGCACAATCCCATTCCGGTGGACGGCAGATGAGCGCCCACCTAAGCGCTCCGGAAATCCATCTGCTGAGCTTGGTCGGCCCGGTTGGAAATCAAGCCCTTCAGGCGGTTGGTGTGGCCCATGAGATTCGGAATCGCCCGTCATCCCCGATGGTCGTGTGTGCGATGGGCGATGGGACAAGTCAACAAGGAGAGGTCCTCGAGGCGATCGCCGAGGCGGTCCGAGCCCAACTCCCAGTGCTTTTTTTGGTCGAGGACAATCGTCTGGCGATTTCCACACAGACTCGCAGGCGAACCTTTTACGATTTGCCGTCCGGTCCAGCAAACGCATTCTATGGATTGCCGGTCCATCGCATCGACGGTCGCCAACCTCTCGAATGCCGTTCTCAATTGGGGCCGATTGTCCATGGAATCCGCCAGAATCGGGGCCCAGCGCTTGTCGTCTTGCAGGTTGAGCGATTAACCCACCACACCAATGCCGATGATGAGCGAATTTATCGTCAGGCAATGGAGTTAACATCCATTCGCGATTCCTCTGACCCTCTGGCTGTCTTGCGTGCGGAAATCCTTCGGACGGGATTGTCCCTCGAACAATTGGAAGCCAACGAAGCAAAATGGGTGGGAGAGGTTCGAGAGGCGTCCGAACGCGCGTTGAATTCGCCCAATCCGCTTGCCAACCTGGATGCCCGTCCGCTTTGGCCCGAGCCGTTGAGTCGCCGCGAGGAATTTCGAGGAACGCCCAAGGGCCAAACGTCGATGCTGGAAGCCATTCGCCGGGTGCTGGCTCATCGCCTTGAATCCGACCCGCAGGCCTCCTTGTTTGGTGAAGATGTTGAAGACCCCAAGGGCGATGTTTTTGGCCTGACCAGGGGGTTATCGACCCAATTCCCTGACCGTGTCCTGAATACGGCGCTGACCGAAAGCACCATCGCCGGCGTCGGAATCGGACGTGCATTAGCCGGCGGGCATCCCATCGCCTGCATCCAATTCGCCGATTTTATTCCGTTGGCCTTCAATCAGATTGCCAGCGAGATGGGCTCCCTCCATTGGCGTTCCATGGGCGGATGGCCCGTTCCGTTGGTTCTCATGGCACCGTGCGGTGGATATCGTCCCGGTCTCGGGCCCTTCCATGCACAAACATTTGAAAGCATTCTAGCTCATGTGCCGGGTATCGATGTGGTCATGCCGAGCACGGCCGCTGATGCTGCGGGACTGCTCAATTCAGTCTTTGCCGGGGGACGCCCGACAGTGTTCCTCTATCCCAAGGTTTGCCTGAATGATCCGTCGCTCGCTACCAGCGATGATCTCCATCGACAGTGGGTCCAGCCAGGCAAGGCTCGGTGGGTGACTCGTGGAGATTCTCTCACCGTCGTCACCTGGGGCGGTACCGTTCCCTTGTGTACCCGAGTTGCAGAGTGGTTGTCGGGGCAGGGGATTTCTTGCGACCTCATAGACCTCCGGTCATTGAGCCCGTGGGATGTCGAAGCCGTCTGTTCTAGTGTCACTCGAACCGGACGGTTATTGGTGGTGCACGAGGATAATCTAACCTGCGGATTTGGGGCTGAAGTCGTGGCAACCGTCGCTGAAAAGTGCCCGCGCGAGATTCAGTTCCGTCGCGTGACTCGGCCCGATACCTACGTGCCGTGCAATTATGTCAACCAACTGGAAGTCCTTCCCAGTTTCCGGCGAATCCTGGACACTGCGGCGTCCCTTTGCGGAATCAAGATAGAGTGGTTACATGAGGCCACTGACAGTTCGTCAGCCTATGTCTTGGAGGCTGTAGGTTCGAGTCCTGCTGACCAGAATGTCGCGGTCATCGAGTGGCTTGTGCATTCCGGACAGAAGGTGGAAGCAGGCGATTTGGTTGCTGAGTGCGAAGCGGACAAGGCGACATTTGAGCTTCGAGCTCCGGTGGCGGGAAGTATCCGAGAGTTGATTGCCCCGGGCGAAAAGGTGCCCGTCGGCTCCCCGCTTGCCCGAATCGACAGGTCAAAAGGGGGGCCACAATTGCCTCGACGCCTGCCGGTCGAACCCAAACCGAAATTGTGCGTCACGACTCAGGCAACGCGGGTGCCCAGTGCAATCAAGTCAAACCGCACCGACCAGCAGACTCAACGCGGAGTCGTAGGCATTTCAACGATTCAGCCAGCCCATGCCGGGCTGGTTGTCACCAACGAGGAGTTGATCAAGCGGTTTCCTGGGCGAACTGCGGCCGATATCTTCCAACGGACCGGTATTGAATCCCGCCGTCTCTTGGCTGAGGGCGAAACCGTCCTGACTCTGGCTACCCGCGCTGCGCATGCAGCCCTGACTCATATCGGCATCAGCGCTGCGGAATTGGATGCGATATTCGTCAGCACCAGTTCGCCTATTTCGTTGAGCCCCAGTCTCGCCTGCCTGCTCCACCATCAGCTCAGTTTGCTGGGACCTTCCCGCGATATCCCATCCAGCGATATTCTCGCTGCGTGCTCGGGTTACTTGTATGCCTTGCAGGCGGCCAGTGACTTCTGCCTTGCCCAACCCGATGCCACCATTCTGGTCGTCACGGCCGAGGCCATGAGTTTGTTTACGGACCCCAACGACTTCGACACGGCGATTGTTTTTGCCGATGGTGCCACCGCCTCCATTGTTCACGGACCCGAGTCTGCCGGTTTCGCAAAATCCCGTCTTTGGCTGAAGCGCCCGGTACTCAGTGCCCGGGGCGAGGACGGCTCTATCTTGAATCACGGGAGACGCGAACGTCCGACGGTGAATATGGATGGATTGAAGGTGTTTCCCATGGCCGTTCGGCAGTTGATTGCTCTACTCAAAGAGGCGTCGCAGCAGGCCAATGTTCGAGTGGAAGACCTCGATTATATTGTGCCCCATCAAGCAAACGGTCGTATCTTGGACGCCGTCGATAGTCGGCTAAAACTGCCAAAGGGACGCCTGATTAACCGAGTTTGCCATTCGGGTAATACCAGCAGTAGCACGATTCCAATGGTCTTGTCTGAACTGCTAACCCAGAAAACTCAAGCGGGATCGAAAGTCGGGTTATGCTCGTTCGGTGGCGGCTTCACTTTCGGTGCCGCCGTCATGGAGTTCACCTGACCCCGAGCTCCATGGATGGCCTGATCTCGTCTTCAATCGACGATTGAGTAAGGCCACCTTTCTGATGCTCACCTCGATCGGATCGGGGCGACCACGCAAGAAGGCTCGCATATCGGTTGAGTCTCGCTTTTCAATCCGCTCCAACCGACGAAGATTTAATATCGTATTTCGATGAACCCGCAGGAAGTATTCGTTGGGTAATTCAGCCTCCCACGATTTCAGTGCCTTCCGCACCAAGATTCCGCCGGTGCCGCCCCAAACTACCCGGGAATATTCCCCAGAGGCGGCTATCCATTCGATCTCATTTATCGCCACTCGCTGCCTCCCATTCGATGTCCGCAGAAAAACGAATCCAGATTCTGTGCTTCTGGTTTCTTCTTCGCTTTGGTCGGGTACCTGTGAGCAGTTGGGTCTTGTCCGTTGCCGGTATAACCCCCGCCGGTTGTAAAGGCGCAGGCGGGTCTGGACCGCCGTTAGCAAGTCTTCTGGCGGAACGGGTTTGACCAAATAATCGTCGGCCCCCATGTTCATCCCCATCCGCATGTCCTTCAAATGCCCTCGCCCGGTGATGATCAGAAAGGGTGTATCGCACAAATCGGGAGTGGTTTGAAGCACGGACAAGACCTCAAATCCATCCATTATCGGTAAATCGAGGTCACACAAAATCAGGTGGGGCCTGATGAGAGTCGCCATCTCAACTCCACGAAGTCCATCGCCCACTGCAACCACCTCGAAATCCTGACTTTCCAGAAACTTGGCCAACGCGGCGGCCAAATTCAAGTCGTCTTCAATCAGCAATATAACCTTCCGGGCCTCCCGATCAGTTGTGAATGTGCTTGGGGATTTTATTTTTTGGGTCAACAACTCACGCATGGGCATTTAGTGATGGATAGTGGACCAAAAGGTTATGATCTCAAGCGATCGGGTGTCGGCAATGTGAACCAAAAACTCGCCCCTTTTCGGACCTCGCTGACCACTCCGATATGACCTCCGTGCGCCCGAACGGCCAGCTTGCAGAATGCCAAACCTAGGCCGGTTCCCGTCCTCTGGGATGTCCCTTTGCTCAGTACTTGGCCAAATTTCTCAAAAATAGATTCGTGAAACTCCTGCGGTATTCCAGGTCCATTGTCGCTTACCGTGACCCGAGCCTCCTCTGGAGTGGCGCTCACGGATACTTCAATTTCAGCCGAGTCTCCACCATACTTCAGCCCGTTTTGCACTAAATTCACGACTATTCGGTGAAGAATCTCCGGGTCGAAACAAGCTTCCACGGTCTTCTCGCCGAAAAACTTCAGGCTCCGATGCGCCGGATCACTTCCAAAGGTATCCAACGCTCCACGAACTGCAGTCGTTAAGTTTCCCACCGTTTGATTGAGCGGCATTTCCCTTGCCTCCAATCGACTAACGTCCAGCAATTGGGTTACCAGATTGGTTAGATAACGAACCTTCTTAATCGTGTCATCCAATGCTGACTTCTGGTGGGTCTGGCTCGATGAAATGGATTTACCCAAAAAATGAAGGTTGAGTTCGATCAAGAAAAGCGGTGACCTCATATCGTGCGCCACCATGTGAGTCAGACTGTCCCGCAGATGCTCCAGGTCTTTTAGTTGCGAGTGTGCCCTCTCCAACTCCCGCTTCTGTTGATGGATCAGAAGGTGCGCCCGCACCCTTGCCTCCACTTCAGATAGATTGAACGGCTTGGTGATGAAATCGACGCCGCCCTCGGAAAATGCTCGGACCTTTTCCTCCGCGCTCGTTAACGCGCTTAGGAAGAGAATCGGAACCGCCTTGAGACGGGCATCCGACTTGAACTGCCGACAAACCTCAAAGCCATCCATCCCAGGCATCATAATATCCAACAACAGCAAATCGGGAAGCGCTCGCCGCGCAGCAATCAACGCCTGTCTACCCGAGGTCGCCAACCGATTTCGGAAACCCAACTCCGAAAGCATCTCGTCCAGAAGGCGCAGGTTCGCGGGAGTATCGTCGACAATGAGGATGTTGGGCGGTTCCACGCGGGATGTCATGCTGGAAAAGCGTTCTCTCGATTGCACTAAGACCCAATGGAACTTAGGAGGTTACGCCTCGGTCGGGGGCGGTGGGCACCCTTATTTCGGCAATCAGCCCCCCAGTAGGGCCCGGTCGAAGAGAGAAAACTCCATGCATCCGTTCCACCAGAAGCGAGACGATTGCAATCCCGATTCCGAGGCCTTGCTGCTCACGGCGGTCCCGGTCAAATTGCCTGAAGGCTGACAGTGCTGAGATTTGAGCGGGGGACATGCCATACCCAGCGTCCGATACCCTTACGCACGCGCGGTCTCCTTCGACCGACAGCCGCAAGGTCACGAGTGTCGTTGGTTTTGAAAATTTAAAAGCATTGTCCAGAAGTTCTCGGATAACCTGCGAAAATTGAGTCGAATCGACCGAAACCGTAGCCTTTTCAATCTCGAGCCGTAGGTCACTCGTTCGTTGCCATTTCCGGGCGACCCGCTCCGCTTCGATAGTGGCGACGACATCTGCCGCTGTTTCGCTGCATGAAATTGTTTCGGGCTGGACTGCGCCCGACGGGGCGACCAGTGACATATACAGCTCAATTCGCTCGACCGCTTCGCCGAGCCGGGAAGCACCTTGATTGACAAACTGCGAAACCGTGCGAATATCGTGCAAATTCTTATTGTCGACAGCATTATTCAAGAGCTCTAGTCCTGGCCCAATAAGCCCGAGAGGAGTTCGCAACTCATGGCTCAAGACCCGTCCAAACTCTTCCGCCCATTTCTCTGTTCGACCCCGCTCCCGCTTCACCTGCGCTTGACGTTTGGCCTGCCTGGCGTGTATCGAATTGATGAGGTCTGAAACAATCACTGGTTTGCAAAGATAGTCGTCGGCTCCCAAGACCATGCCTGCCCGGATATCGGCAGGACGGGTCTCGCCAGTCAGCATGATGAAGGGTATATCCGCAGTTTCCACCGACTCGCGTAGTTGACCAATGACCCAGTGGCCGGTGTGGTCGGGCATAATGACGTCACATAGCATCAAATCGGGTTGCATCTGTCGCGCCAAACGTACTCCTTCGATAGCCGAGGAAGCCGTGATTACTTCGAACCCCTCGAGCAAGAGAGTACGACGGATCGCTTCGAGGAGTTCCCCGTCATCGTCAATCACGAGTATTCTCATCGTGGAATTGAGTTCATTAAAAGGGTGGACGCCGATTCTTGCAATAGGTAATCAATCGATCCAATAGAATCTGACATACGACCTGGGTAAAAGGCATTGGCGTTAATATCGCCCCTTCCCAATGGCAAGAATCCTGGATGATACTCGATCCAGTCGCACTGAGTTAACTCGACGATGCCCAACCCAGTTATTTTTGATTCTGTCCAAGAATGTCCTATCGAATCCCAACCGGCTCGAAACAGTTTCATTTCCGAACCCCGGTTACCCTTGTAGCGTCCCGGGATTCGGTGGCATGGCTGGCTCGCCTCCTGTTTAAGTCTGGAGGTTTTGCTGGCCTGGCGCTGCTCGTCTCGAACATTCTCTGGGTGGGACTAGCCGCTCAGGATTCCAGGGCGGTCGTGGTGTCTATTGCCGAAGTCAAGAAGACCCCGACACAAGATTTGGCCCGGCGAAAATCCGTGCGAGTTCGTGGGGTGGTAACCTATTATAATACGAACGATAAGACAATTTTTTTACAAGACCAAACGGGTGCCATTTACATCTTCGATTTTCCTCAGGGAATCGTTTCAACGGCGGGTACGGAAATTGAAGTTGAAGGAGTTCTCTCGGAGGGAAATTTCGCTCCCATTATTCAAGCAAAGCAGGTTAACCCGTTCGGACCTGCGCCCTTGCCACTCCCACGGTCGGCTACTTTGTTCCAACTTTCTAGAGGTGCCTTTGATTCAGAACGTGTGCAGGCCACCGGAATAGTCTTGGTCGTTCAAACGAATCAATTTGGAATTGAAGCTGCCCTGGGAGAAGGGCGTGATATCGCGCGGATTGTTTTATCCGGGGGTAACCGACAAGGAATGCTGACGAATTATCTGGGAGCCAGAGTGCGTGTCACTGGAATTGCCGTTCCAGAAGTGAATTCGTCACATCAGTCATTCGGCGCCCGAATCTTTGTGGGGCCAATGGAACAGATTGAAACCCTTGAAATGGGCGACGGAGACTCCAGTCTTCCGGTATCCTCCCTATCCAGCTTACTCCAATTCGGGTCGAGTGATGCGACACAACCCATCCGTCGTTCTATCGGACGGGTAACGGCATTTCGGACCCCCAAAACCTTCTTTCTCGACGACGGCACCGCAGGCGTCATTGTGAGCGCTTTGAGCCCTCCCAAGGTGGAAGTTGGCGACGTGGTGGAGGTCCTTGGGACGGCAAGCATCGTCGAAAATCAGGCATTCTTCCGCAGTGCCGATGTCCGGCGTAACGATGCATCGGTCAATGTTCCCGTGTTTCCTATAGTTCCAGCAGATTTGCAGAACTTGAAATTTTGGCACAGGCGTGTTTCCGTCGCAGCCCGTGTCCTGAGCGCCGAACCAACGAATTCGACAGGTATCCACGATTTTACTCTGGATTTTGGATCACGTGTGGTTTTTGTCACCGTTCGAGACCCCAAGCATCTCTTTAGGCTTCCACGATCCGGTAGCCAGGTATTATTAAAGGGTGTACTGGATTTCTGGGACGACGGACGTTGGGTGGATAAAGTAGTCCTTTATGTCGGTGACGCGTCCGAGATAATGGTCACGAAAGGGCCTCCATTTGATTGGGCGGTCTTTTGGGCTTGGATGGTCCTTAGCCTGGCGATAGTGGCTGTCTCGATTGGCATTTGGGTTGGGATTCTTCGCCGTAAGGTGGCACGTTATATAAGCAAACTACGTTCCAAGGAGACGGAGTTGCAAAAAGTCGTGGATAACCTGGAGACGAATCGAAATTGGCTGATGGCTCTCGTGAACAATATTCCCGACTCCATGTGGCTAAAAGACACTTACGGTCGGTACTTGGCCGTGAATGATGCCTACGCACGCTCCTTGGGAATTTCCAGCGAAGGTATTGTTGGTCGGCTGACGGAGGAAGTGGTGCCGTCTCGGTGGTGTGCTCGTTTCCTCCGGGAAGATGCGAGACTCCTCGTTAGTCGCGTGCCAATCCAGCGGGAAGAGTGTTTGGTGATGGACGATGGTTCGGAACGGCTGTTTGAAACTTGGAAAGCGTCCATTTGGAATGAAGCCGGTGAAGTTATTGGCACGTTGGGGATAGGTCGGGATATTACGGAACGCAAGCGGGCAGAAGCGGAACACTTCCGCCAAACGGCGCGCATGTTCGCGTTGATCAATAACGTCCCCGATCCCATGTGGTTGAAGGATGCGAATCATCGGTATCTCGCGGTCAATGAAGCTTGGTGCAGTACCCTGGGTGTCAGACAGATCGATGTCCTCGGAAAACGGGCCGACGAAGTGTTGCCAATGGAGATCGTTCAACAAATCACTGCCGATGAAAGGAAAGTATTGGATTCCCTATCCCCCCTGCAGAAGGAAGAGTCGCTTGTCCTTGCCAGCGGCCAACGCGAATGGTTTGAAACTTGGCAGCGGGCAATTCGCGGTGCTGACGGAGAAATTCTCGGTGTCGTCGGTATCGCTCGCAATATTACTGAAAAAAAGCTGACCGAATCCGCACTGGCAAAATATCAACTGGTTTCTGACCAGGTGCGAGATGTGATCCTGTTTTTTAGACCGGAGACCGGTTTGGTCGTGGAAGCCAACCGGGCCGCCAGCGAGTTTTTTGGAATCTCCCGTGAGGAACTTTTTTGTCGCAGAATTCAGGATTTGGAACCGGACGCGGAGTTGCAAATCCCTCCCGATATGCGCGGGATACCGGGAAACGGTTTTAGATATGAAACCGTTTACAAACAACAGAATGGCCAAGCTCTACCGGTGGAGATACGCGCCCGCGTCGGAGTCGTCGCTGGCGAAACGCTGGTGGTTTGTGTCCTTCGGGATGTGACCCAGCGAAAGAAGTTGGAGAACGAACTGCGAGCACTCAATATCGAATTGGAACAGAGGGTGGCGGAGCGAACCCGCGAAGCGCTCGAACTTTATAACAACGCCCCGTGTGGCTATCACTCGGTCGGACCGGATGGAAGGGTGCAGCAAATGAACGATACCGAGCTCATGTGGCTCGGATATTCACGGGAGGAAGTTGAGGGCAAAATGTATTTCAGCCAATTGCTGATGCCTGAAGATGCCATTCGGTTTGAAATGGTGTTCGCGGATTTTGTCGCCCATGGTGATATGACCCATGCCGAGTGGAACATGCGACATAAAGACGGTAAACCGATCCCTGTCCTGGTGCAGGTTCGGGCCATTAGGGATCTAAAGGGCAACTTCATCAAAACCCAGACCATGGCGGTCGATTTTCGGGAACGCTATGAAATCGAGGCTCAGTTGCGTCAGGCCAAAGAGGATGCCGAGACGGCGAGTCGCGCAAAAACTATTTTCCTGGCCAATATCTCCCATGAGTTGCGCACTACATTGAATGCCGTTCTCGGCTTCTCTCAACTCCTGCTCCGCGACCCCGTATTGGGCGATCGCAGCCTCAAGCATGCCCGTGCGATTTCGCGCAACGGGGAACATCTGGTCGAGTTGATTAGTGATATCCTTGAAATGGCTAGAATTGAGTCAGGGCGAATCATTCTTCGGGAGGTCCCATTCAACGGCCATCAATTGGTCGACGATATCCGGGGAATGTTCGAGGACCGCGCACGTTCAAGGGGGTTGACATTTGGCGTGATCATCAGCGGCGGTTTCGAGGGGCTCCTTATCGGCGATGCCACCAAGATTCGGCAGATTCTGGTCAATCTTCTGGGAAATGCCGTCAAGTTTACCTCTCGGGGAGGGATTACTCTTGAATTGAAGGGTACACCGGTCCCGGAGAATCAACTCCGGATCGATGGATCGGTGGAGGATACCGGCGCTGGCATGACCAGTGAGGAAATGGTTCATTTATTTGAACCGTTTTATCAGACCGAGGCGGGACGCACAATCGAAGGTGGCACGGGTTTGGGACTTCGGATTACTCGTCAGTTTCTGCGATTGATGGGCGGGGATGTCCGAATTACCAGTCAGGCTGGGGTGGGAACGAGGTGCGAGTTTCTCCTCCACGTCAAGTTGCCCTCACCTGCCGATCAGTCATCCATTGAACGGCCCTCCCCCGTTGTCCAAATGCACCTTCACAATGGTCTGGCCGCCGAATTCCAGTCCGCCGCTGAATCCGCCGATTATCACGGACTCTTGAAATTGGTCGACCGGGTATCATCCTCGAACCCCGGTCTCGCCTCCCATCTACGCCAGATGGTTGAATCCTATGACTATGACCACATCATCCGTATCTGCCAGGAGGCACTATAGTTCTACTTTGTCATAGTTGGAGGCCTTTTCGGAAGCCGAAGGCTTCCCAGCCAATAGCCGGTGGTTGAGCGAAGCGACACCACCGGATTATCTTCGTTGCTCGCTCCTCACAGACCACTGCGGGTATGCTCGTCGCTCGTCGCCTCACGGGAGCCGAAAATCCCTCGCGGCAAACTGTAAGCCATTTTGAAAACGCGGCCTAGTTCGATGCCGTCACCAACTTCAACAGAGCGGAATCCTTTTCCGGCCCCTTGAGGAAATCAAATGCCCGTAGGTACCGTTGCTTCTCAGGCTCGGTGGTCGACTTATCGTTGATTAATTTGACCAGCAAATCAGGAGTTGCCTTTGCTCGGGAGCGCCAGACGATTTCGCGGCCAGCCGGGGTATTCCAGTTGTCTCCTACCCGCTTCAGCCACGCTCCCAGATAGGCGTCCCATTGCTGGTCGGCCCCAATGCCCAGCGCCTCCACGAACCAACGGTCCTTTCCCCCATATCGCTGGGCTAACTCCGCCCACAGCTCCGGGGCTTCGGGGGAAGCCTGATGGCGCAATGCCAGAAGGCTCTCTCGCTGCACTTGAGCGCTGGGATCTTTTGCCAATTGCTTCACCAACGGAATCACGTCCAATCCTTCTTCGCGGGCAATTCTCAACGCTGTGATGCGCAGATCGGAATCCGGGTCCTTGAGACCGGCCTGAACATATTGCGCAGTCTTGCCCTTGATCCGGGCCAGGAGATGAAGGGCGCGAGCCCTCAGCCGTGTATCGGCACTCGGCGATTGCCACAGCCGCTTCAATTCGCCTTCGGCAGCAGCATCCAAGGTGTGCAAGGCCTGCCATGCCACATAACGAGTCGCCTGATTGGGTGATTGAAGGGCTGCTACCGCACCCGCTGCCGTGCTGAGGTCCAATTTCGGAACCGATGGATGGTTTCCCTTTGGAGCCACCCGGTAAATGCGCCCGGTCATGGTCGCCAAATCCTGATCGGCCATGTAGTGCCCACCGACTCCTGAGTCATTCCAATCCGCTACATAAAGCGACCCGTCCGGAGCCACACAGACATCGCTGGGGCGAAACCAATTGTCGTTGCTGCTGAGAATGTTCGTCACCGTAGCCGTGTATCCCGCCCCAGACTTCGTCGTCGGATAGGCGCGGACGACCCTTGGGCCGGCGTCGCAGTGGATGATCTGTCCCTGGAAAACAGGTGGCAGTAATTGCCCTTCGTAAATCGCTATGCCCGTGGGTGATCCAGCTCCGGTTTGGAGCAGATTCGGAACAACTCCCGGATCATTCAGATGCCAGTGGCGCAACGGAATCTCTTCTTCCCATCCGGTCCGCTTTTGTCCCCATCCTGCTCCGGTGATTTCGTCGGTATAGCCGTAGTTGCCATGCTCCATCACGTAGTTGATGCGGACCCCTCGGTTGCCGTCATCGTCATTGTCGGATTGCCATACCGTTCCGAAGGAATCAACGGCCAATTCAAAATTGTTCCGGAAATTATTGCCCAGAACTTCTACACCCGATCCGTCCGGGTTCATTCGCAAGGCCAATCCCTGGCGGTATGGCTTGCCGTTGGTGATGACTTCCTTGCCATCCACATCGACTACCAGTTTGCCGTCGGCGCGATGGAGCTCTTTTCCTTCATTGCCCATATTGAAGTAGAGCTTGCCGTCCGGACCAAAGACAAAGGCGTGGACGGCATGGTCATGATCAACACCCTGAATGCCGGTAAATAGTTTGGTCGGAGGCCCATCGGCCTTGAGGTCGCCATTCTTGTCCTCAAAAACCAGGACGTTGGGAGAACAACTGACGATCACTTTATCTCCCAGAACGCAGATGCCCAACGCGGCATTCACATCATCCCCTTGGTAAAAGGTGGTGACCTTGTCGGCAATTCCATCGCCATCGGTGTCTTCCAGGACTTGGATGCGGTCACCGCCAGGACGAAGTTTGCCCCACTTTTGGAATAGCCGATAGTTCGCTCCTTCCGTCACCCAGATTCGGCCTTTGGAGTCGATGTCGATATTGGCGGGGTTGACGACCATCGGCTCGACCCCAAAAAGGGTCGCTTCCAATCCATCTGCCACCTGCATCTGGCGAAGTTGTTCCAACGCATGTTCACGTCCGGAACGGGTGGCATCGGCGCGGGTTGCCAAAGTCATTGCAATGGCCAAAGACCAAGCGGTAGCGTGAAAAGAAAGCTTCGTCATAACGGGGATTCCAGACGCCATTTCAACCAACGGCATTCGTGCGGGGAAGAAAAATCGTGTGGAATTTAGGGGAATGATTGAATCTGAATCAAAACTGCAACTTTTTTGTGGATATGGGACATTTGTTTGCTACCCTTCGCCCCCTTCGTTTGAAAACCAGACGCGTTAGCGTACCGGGATTCATCTGAAGGCCAAGTATTACGAAACCATCCGTCCAAGTTGTGAGCGCACCGAAACCGACAGCGAAAAAGCCGACCCCAAGGCCGCTTGTTCCTGGTAAGTCCGTGGGTAAAGCCAGTGCGGCTTCCATTTTGGGTCGTGCCCCGTCCAAAGGGAATGATCAGGAACACCTTTCTCCCACTTGGATTCCAGCCGCCAAGGTAAAAGGCGATTGGTTGAAGTACTACACCAACCTTTTGGAACTCCATGCTCGTCTTCGGGACCAGATGAGCGGATTAGCCAAGGAATCGCAGGCTGAAATCGAGAACTATAGCCTCCACATGGGCGATTCGGGGACCGATAATTTTGACCGTGATTTTGCCCTGAGCCTTTTGTCCTCAGACCAGGATGCGATTTACGAGATCGAAGAAGCCTTGAAGCGTATCGAAAAGGGGACCTATGGCACCTGCGAACTCACCGCAAAGCCAATTCCGCGCGCTCGCTTGGATGCCATCCCTTGGGCACGTTTTACCGTCGAAGCTCAAGCCCAGTTGGAAAAAGAAGGTGCTTTGAAGCAACGCCGCTTGGGCCAATTGGGCACAGTCGATGCCGCCTCCGGTCCTGATGTCGAGGAATCCGATGATGACTTCGAGGAAAAACCAGCCGCCAAGGACAAAGAGTAGTAGCGCTGTCCTCCCTAAACCGACCTCTTCCGAAGTCTACACTTCCGCTCCAACCACCAAGCGTTTGATTTTTAGCCGTTCCTTCCAGAATTAACCGGAACCCCACCGTCTTCCATGCCCCGAGAAATTGTCACCATCGAATGCACTGAAGCCCGAAAGGAGGGCAAATCCCCCTCTCGCTATCAGACCACGCGAAACAAAAAGCTGCAGACGGAGAAGATTGAAAAAAAGAAGTTCAATCCTGCGCTCCGTCGGCACACTGTCCACCGCGAAATTAAGTAAGCCATGCCCCGCAAAACTAATCCCGACGAGAAGAAGGCCCGTCGTTCTAATAC
>CAILNN010000121.1 GCA_903835555.1 uncultured Verrucomicrobiota bacterium | reverse complement strand
CCGCCACGTATGGCTTGCCCAACGCCGCCGCAGTTGTTCCAGGCAATCCACTTTCCTCCACGGTGTACTATCGGGTGGATACAGCGGTGCCGGGTATCATGATGCCTCCGCTGGCTCGGAGTATCATTGACCAGCCAGATCAATCTGTTTTGGGCAAGTGGATTTATTCTCTCGCGTCGACCAACACAACCGTCGTAGGACGCTATTTGTACTACAATAACTCTTCAATGGACGGATTTAATCCGTCAGCGGGTTATTCGGATGATCTCGCTATTGCGACTGACAAGTCAGCATTGCTACCCGGTGGAACCGTTGGTACATCAAATTATACCAGCTTTTCCCAGGGCCTGAATGGAGTTATGATCGATGTGACGAGTCTACCGGGTGCCAATACTCTGAGTCTATCGGATGTTAGTCTCTCAATTTCAAACTTTGATCCAACCACAGACCATGAATCGACTCCTTCCGCTTGGTCACCGGCACCTTTGCCTACGGCAATGTCGGTCCGCGTGGGGGATGGAGCCGGGGGTTCTGACAGGATCGATTTCGCGTGGTCGTCAGGTGCCATCAATGGCCAATGGCTCCGCGTCACACTTCTAGCGACAACGAATACCGGTTTGTCCACTCCCGATGTCTTCTATCTCGGCACGTCCCCGAAAATTGCGCCGCAAATTGTCACGTTACCAACCGCCTCGAGCATCAACTACGGACAGACTCTCGCGTCATCTCAATTGGCCGGCGGAGTGGCAACAACGCCAGGAATATTCTCGTTTTCATCAGTTAACACCCAGCCCAGTGCGGGTAGCTATCTCGCCAGCGGAATATTTACTCCAACGGATACTGGAAATTACCTGACGACGACCTTTCAGGTTTCGGTCCTGGTCAATCCTGCGCCATCGACTGTGACTGTCAGTGGTCCCAACAGCTTCGTTTTCAACGGCGGTGCGCAGGGTCCCAGCCGTGTCGTTGTGGTCGGTTCATCGGCTGCCCCTGTTCTAAGATACGCCAGCGTGGATGGTTTCACCTATCCTGCAAGCACCGGTGCTCCAACCAATGTTGGAAGCTACACCTTCTCGGCTTCCGTTCCGGGGGATTCCAACTATTTGGCCGCCGTCTCGAATCCGTTCCCGTTTGATATTGTGGCCGTCGACCACAGCGAAGTACCCCTGCTGACAACTTGGCAAATAGCAGCTCTGGTGACCGCGTTAGTTGGGCTCGGAGTTCGGGCGTCGCGGCGTTCAAACTAGCCGATTTTTTCCGGTTTGCCGGGACGTTGCAGACGTCCCGGCATCGAATGGTCAGTTCAATTTCTTGCGAGGTACCGCGCGCACGACGGAAGAGTTCCGTTGAGGTTCCCCTTTTTGGCTCGTAGCGGCAAGTTGAATGAATTCTTCCTGGCTTCTTCTCGCCTGCGTCTGTGGGTTGGATGATATCTCCGCCCGGGTTCCGTCGGCTTGCAAGAGTCGTGCCTTCGAATTATCCGCAAGCTGGATCGGGAGTATTTCTTCGATGATCCTATCCCGTAACCGCCCGTCTTCCACTGGAAATGCGACCTCTATCCGTTTAAAGAGATTTCGTGGCATCCAGTCAGCACTGGCGATGAAGACCTCGGGACGACTCGCATTTTCAAAATACCAAATTCGCGCATGTTCCAAAAATCGATCGATGATGCTGCGAACGCGAATGCGATCACTCATTCCGGGGATACCGGGGCGGAGGCAACAAATCCCTCTAACCACCAAGTCGATCTCCACACCCGCTTGGGATGCCCTGTAGAGGGCATCAATTAGTTGGGTATCGACCAAAGCGTTCATTTTGGCTGTGATTCTTGCGGGTAAGCCCTCCTTCGCATTCGCTGTTTCGCGATCGATGAGTTCCAGGAGACGTCCATGCATTTGGAAATGGGCCACCAACAGACGCCGGGTTCCTTGAAACTGGCATATCCCGGTCAGGAGGTTAAACAGGTGCGTCGCATCTTCCCCAAATTCCGGACGACAGGTTAGCAAGCTCAGGTCAGTATAGAGTTTCGCGGTGGATGGATTGTAATTACCCGTCCCCAAGTGAAGGTAGCGTCGTATGGCCTCATCCTCGGCTCTTACGACCAGCGCTAGTTTACAATGGATTTTATATCCCACCAGACCGTAGACGACATGGACTCCTGCTTCTTCCAAGGCCCGTGCCCAACGAATATTATTAGCCTCATCAAAACGGGCTTTGAGTTCCACCACGGCGGTGACCTGTTTTCCATTCCGCACGGCGTCCATCAACGCACCAATGATTCGAGGATCACCGCCGGTACGATAGAGGGTTTGTTTGATCGCCAATACCTTCGGGTCTGCCGCCGCTTGTTCGAGAAACTCCACCACAGTACCGTAACTTTCATAGGGGTGGTGCAGCAGGATATCGCTCTGGCGAATTCTGGCAAAGAGGTCCTTGACCTCGCGAACGGATGCTGCCGTGACAGGAACAAAACGAGGGTCGCGTAATTCGGATGGAAAATCCCCACCGAGCATACCCATCAGCCGCCCGGCATGAAGCGGGCCGTCAATCAAATAACAGTCGTCCGGTTTGAGTTGCAGGTGTTCCAGAAGCTCAGCGCGAATGTCCTCCGGACAGTCGTGAACCACTTCCAAGCGAACGGCGGCACCTTTTCGCCGATTATGCAACTCCTGTTCGACCGCCGCCAGCAGGTCCGGCGTCTCTTCTTCGTCTATATAAAGCTCGGAATTGCGCGTAGCCCGGAATAACCAGCTGCCGTCGATTTGGGTGCCCGGAAACAAGTCGCCCAAATGTGCGGCAATCAGGTCCGACATAAAGACGTAGGCATGCCCAGGCATCAACTTTTCCGGAATCTGCAACAAATGAGGAAGCGTTCGGGGTACCTGTACAATTGCCCGACGTAGTTGGGTTTCCCCAGTATGCTTGGCCGTCAATCGCACCATGAGGTTGATCCTCTTGTTTGCCAGGTGCGGGAAGGGGTGCGACGGGTCGATTGCCAGAGGTGTTAATACCGGATGGACCAACTCATGGTAATGTCGGTTCAGCCACTCCCGGGCCTCCCCCTCAACTTGTGCGGGAAGGACAAATCGGATCCCATGAGCCGCTAGCGATGGTTCCAGCAATTGGCGCCACCCTTTGTAAGCTTCAGCCACCAAACGATGAACCCGGGGCGTAAGAGCGTGCAAACACTCCACCGGAGTCATGCCATCCGGCGAACGCTGACTGACATTATTCTCGACCTCTTGTTTTAGTCCGGCGACCCTCACTTCAAAGAACTCGTCAAGATTGGAAAACGTTATGGCGAAAAACTTGACTCGTTCCAGCAGCGGCACGTTAGGGCTTAACGCCTCGTCAAGGACTCGTTGATCGAATTCGAGCCAGCTCAGTTCCCGGTTGAAATACCGCGGAACTGCTTTCGATGATGGATGGATGGTAGCCGACGACATGTACTTTCAATCACCATGAGTCGATACCCGGTTCGGTGACAAGTCAGGTTCGGTTACATTTGGCGACTTTCCGCTCAAGGTTTTTCAAGTCCTCTTCTCCCTCCTCAGGTTGATCAACCGCAAGCTTGTCGGGGCGGTATATTCTCCAGCAGCCTCACTTGAATGAGTGACATTGCCTGCCCGATGTGTGAAATGACCGATGTCTTGGTCCGAAATGACCGATGGGAATGCGTGACCTGTGGCCATGAGTGGGTTCGCAACGACAAAAATGACGACACTCCGGGGCCTCGAATTGTCAAGGATGCTCATGGCAACATCCTCGCAGATGGCGATGTCGTCAGCCTGATCAAGGATTTGAAGCTAGGCGGTGGTTCGCAGGTCCTCAAAGCCGGCTCAAAGTCCAAGCCTATCCGCCTGGTGGATGGCGACCATGAAATATCCTGCAAAATGAATGGCATGGCCATTGGCCTTAAAGCTTGTTTTGTCAAGAAGGTACCCGCCATCTAGGGCCGTTTTCACAATGCATTTTTCCAGGCAGATGGCCCAGATAGGCGGACGCATATGGAAAAGGCGATTGTTACCCCCAAAAATGTCATGGGACCGACTTGAGGTTGGCAGGTCCGTCAAACTTTGTTTGGCCGGAAGGCATCCGAGTCGTAACCTGCCAGCAAATTGGTTATGACGATTGAACTGACGAACGAAGAAATCCGCCGATATTCCCGCCATTTGATTCTCCCGGAGGTAGGCATGGCGGGACAGAAGAAGATTCGCAATGCCTCAGTCCTCTGTATCGGAGCCGGCGGGCTCGGCTCTCCCATCGCCATGTACTTGGCAGCGGCAGGTATCGGGCGAATCGGGTTGGTTGATTTCGATACGGTCGACTATTCCAACCTTCAACGGCAAATTCTCCATTCCGATGCCGACGTCGGTCGTTCCAAGGCGGAATCTGCTCGGGACACCATTCGAGCACTCAACCCCAATGTCGTCGTTGAGCTTCACCAAACCCGCCTCACTTCGGAGAACGCACTGTCAATCATTGTGGCCTACGATATTGTCGTCGATGGGACGGATAACTTTCCCACCCGCTACCTGACCAACGATGCCTGCGTGTTGCTCAAGAAACCGAATGTTTACGGCTCTATTTTCCGTTTTGAAGGACAAGCGAGTGTCTTCGCACCGCATTTAGGAGCTCCCTGCTATCGTTGTGCCTATCCAGAGCCTCCGCCCCCGGGAATGGTTCCAAGCTGTGCCGAAGGTGGAGTGCTGGGCGTCCTTCCAGGCATCGTTGGCTGTATCCAAGCCACCGAAATCCTCAAATTGATCCTCGGCAAGGGGACCTCTTTGATGGGACGACTGCTTCATTTCGATTCGCTGGATATGAAGTTCCGCGAAATGAAGTTGCGTCGCGACCCTCGATGCCCCATCTGTGGTACCCATCCATCGATCACGCAATTAATTGATTACGAACACTTTTGCGGAATCGTCCAGGAACCCGCCGAACCGGGCAAGAACCCGGACGAAGTGACCGTCGCCCAAATGCAGTCTGCACTCAAGAATCCTGGGGATAATATCCGCGTTGTGGACGTCCGCGAGCCCGATGAGTACGAAATAGCCCGCGTAGCAGGAACGGTTCTCCTTCCGCTCAGCCTGCTGCCACAGCGATTTACCGAACTCGATCCCAACCAACAGATTTACCTGCATTGCAAGTCTGGCAAACGTTCCATGAAAGCCTTGGAATTCCTTCGGCAACAGGGTTTTAAGTATGTGAAATCAGTCAAGGGGGGCATCTCCGCCTGGAGCGATGAGATCGACCATTCGGTTCCGAAATATTAGGGCGGCTTCTAGAAATGTTTTCGAGTTCGATTTCTCCGCAAAACATCTGGTTGTCAGCCCAATTATCGGATAGCCAAGGCACATGAGTTTTTCGCCTGCGAAATCCAGGGAATGGGTTCTTGGTTACCTCTGTGCCGTGTTGGTCTACGGAATTCGACTGATGGCTGAAGATAAGTCGGAAACCGGTGCCGGAAAGGATGATCCGAAAATCGAGGATGAACCGGCACCCGTGGTTTCCAGCCATTCGGTAATGGTTGACGGAACCGTCTTGAAATATCATACGACCGCCGGTTACCTCCTCATCAAGGAAGAGGAAGGCAAGCCACTGCCCGGTTCTCCCGGGGCTGGGACGGACAAGGATTCCCGGAAAACCAAAGATGGCTTGAAACCAAAGGCCCGGGTGTTTTATGTGGCCTACACGTTGGACGACCCGACCAATTCGGCCGCCCGTCCGCTGGCCTTCGTTTTTAATGGCGGGCCCGGTTCGTCTTCGGTCTGGTTACACTTGGGCGGCCTTGCACCCCGTCGAGTCGAGTTGACGGATGAGGGTGAGTCTCTTCCGCCCCCCTATCGCTTGGTCGACAATGAATCGACTTGGTTGGACCAAACGGATTTGGTTTTTATCGATCCGGTCTCCACCGGGTTTAGCCGACCCACGACCAAGGAAGAGGCGGCACAGTTTCACGGATTGCGGGAAGACATTGCTGCCGTGGGCGAATTCATTCGATTATATACCTCCCGCCAAGGTCACTGGTTGTCTCCGAAGCTGCTGGTCGGTGAAAGTTATGGCACCACCCGAGCGGCCGGACTGTCTGATTACCTGCAATCGCGCTACGGTTTCTATCTCAATGGCATTGTATTGGTCTCTTCAGCATTGAATTTTGGCTCCATCGACTTCACGCCGCAGAATGATTTACCCTTCGTCGGCTTCCTGCCGGGATTTGCAACCACAGCGTGGTACCATAAGAAACTGGGACCTGACCTGCAGACCAAGACGGTCCACCAAGTTGCTGCTGAAGCCCGGGCCTTCGCCGGCAACGAATACACCGTGGCGTTGCGCCGGGGCGACTCCCTATCCCTCGACGAACAGACCCATGTGGCTGAAAGTTTAAGTCGCCTGACCGGATTGCCGACCCGGTATTGGCTTCAGCATCATCTTAAAGTAACCGATACCCAGTTTTTTGGTCAGTTACTGCGCGATGAGGGGCGAATGGTCGGTCGGTTGGATTCGCGCTTCAGTGGCCTCCGCTATGAACCGGGTTCTGATATGATGGAGGAATATGACCCAAGCGATGAAGCGGTGGTGGGGCCAATTACCGCGACATTCAACGATTACATTCGCCGTGAACTCTCTTTTTCCAGCGATCTCCCTTATGAAACTCTCGCCAATGTCCAACCATGGCACTTTGGTGATGCGTCTGGCGGATTTCCCAACACCAGCGACGATTTGCGCAAAGCCATGACGCGAAATCCCTATCTCAAAGTTTGGGTGACAGTCAGTTACTACGACTTGGCCACCCCCTTTTATGCCGCCGAATTGGTGGTCGGTGGTCTAAACTTGAATCCATCCATCCGAGCAAACCTCCGGATGACTGCCTATGAGTCGGGTCATATGCTCTATATTCACGCGCCATCCCGGAAAAAATTCAAGGCGGATTTCTCCACCTTTTTACAGGATTCGTTAAAGCAAAAAGTCGTGCGGTCCGCTGCCCGCGAATGAGGGCCGACACTAGTCCTCGTCTTCCGGCTCAAGTGCCGGTCGCAGACCGTATTTTTTCTTGAGAGCCTCTAGAGTAACCAGGGGCTTCATTCCGCCGGTGCAGGTCGGGTCGCTCAGGGACGCTGCCGCTGCCATGCACCCGGTCAATAAGCACCGTTGAAGCTCCCATCCTTCATGAAGACCAAGGAGTACCCCTGCGGCAAAAGCATCGCCTGCTCCAGCTGTTCCCGCAATCGCCTTGTCCGGCAGTTTGAGGGAGGATTGCCAATGGTCCTTGCCGTCACGCGTTCTCGCGAAGCATCCCTCGGGAAAATGAATGACGACCAATTCTTTAACCCCAAACTGCAATATCGCTCCGGCGGCGTGGCGGAGCGATACGGTGTCGAGTCCCGTCTCTTTCCGGATTTTAAACCCCGTGACTTGCCCAGCCTCGTATTCGTTGATGATCGCGTAGTCGCAATGCTTCAGCGCCGGAACAACCACCGTCTTAAACCGGTCGCTGAACTCACTGACGACATCAATCGATGTCTTCAAACCAGCCGCCTGAGCGGCCGCCAGTAACTTGGCTGCTCCCGTTATCCCTTCCTTGTTTGGAACATCCAGCTTGTCGAGCAACAGGAGGTAGCCGAGATGGAATATCCGCGCCTTGGACTTCGCAAAATCCAGTTCCTTCCCATCCCAGAGAGCATTGGCTCCGCGACAATGAAAAAATGTCCGCTTGCCCGTTCCTTGTACCGTAAAAACGTCGGTATAGCTGGTAGGAGCTTCCGCTGTCAGCTTCAGTTGCCGGGTTTCAATATTGAGTGACTCGCAGTCGGAAATGATCTTTTCCCCGAGCTCGTCTTTTCCCACCAAACCGGCTCCAGACAAGGGGAAATCGACCCCCAATTTGGCAAGATCGACCAGGATGTTATACGGAGACCCGCCTGTTCCCTGATGCTGCGATTTGATGTTTGCCAGGGTCTCCTGAGCTGGGAAGGTATCGACAATCTTGACCTGATCGATGAT
>CAILNN010000120.1 GCA_903835555.1 uncultured Verrucomicrobiota bacterium | reverse complement strand
CTCCCCGGCTTCACCGCCGGAATGGATACTAAATCAGACGGTAATTGGTCCGCCGCAAAAGTCTCAATATGAAGCCGAATGAGGCTGAAGGTGGGCACCGCCAAATCCAAAGAACCATCGGAACGGTCTACCATCATGGCAACCGCTAATGGAACCCCGCTGCGCTCACGCACGATGGCCAACGTTTCCTGTACGCGCCCACCTTTCGTGACCACATCCTCCACCACCAGAAATCGTTCACCCGGAGAAATCTGGAATCCGCGTCGAAGAACCAATCGGTTTTCTTCTTTTTCTGCGAAAATAAATCGGCAGCCCAATTGCCTGGCGACTTCCTGCCCAATGACCAGTCCTCCCATCGCCGGTGCAATCACCGTGTGCGGCTCCAAAGCGCGAACTTGGTCCGCCAAAGCCTTTCCAAATCGCTCCACCAACGGCATCTGCTGCAACGCCAACGCGCATTGAAAGAATTGCCGGCTATGCAGCCCGCTTCGCAAAATAAAGTGTCCGTCTAGTAGCGCCCCTGTCGATCGAAAGAGATTCAAGGCTTCTTCAAGAGTCATGTCGCAGCCAGCCTAACGCTGGCACCTATTGGGACAAGCCTGTATCTGAATCGATTCGACGCCTGTTCGTGGCGAAAAGACCCAAGCCTATTGCCGTGATGAGCCCGTTGAATAGCAAGACCTCCAATCCCATTTGATAACCTCCGAACCAGCGGGGCGATTCCAAGTGAACCCACCAACTCACAACCGGCGCACCCATACAAACGAGCGGAATTCCGGGTCCGGTGAGTCTCCAGCGGGTGAAGAATGCCAAGACAAACAAACCGAGCAGTGGTCCGTACGTATAGGTTGCCATTTCCAAGACCAATTGAATGGCCGAAGTCTTGGGGAAGAGCTGGAAGCCTAGAATCGCAATGAACAGCAGCGCCGCAAAGGTGCAATGGACCATACTGCGAGTGCGAATTTGTCCGTTGGAGAGGGTTCCCTCTTTGGTCGGAAACTTCAGGAAATCAACACAGCAACTGGTGGTCAGCGTGGTGAGCACCGAATCCGCGCTGTTGAACGTTGCAGCGGACAAGCCAATCACAAAGACCACAGCCGCAAACCGCCCAAGGTGGTGGAGAGCCAACTCCGGGAAAACCGTGTCTGTGGATCCAGCGGGTAGCGAGATATTCTTAACGGATAGGTAGTGGTAGAGCAGGGCACCCAAGGCGAGAAAGGCTGCATTCACCACCAGCATCACGCCCGCAAACGACTGAAGATTACGCTGGGCATCCGCCAGCGATCGGCAGCTCAAGTTCTTCTGCATGTTATTCTGATCGAGCCCATTCATGACCAGGGCCATCGCTGCACCACTCACCATCTGCTTCGCGAAAAAGTCTGGTGCCCGCCAATCCGTGCTCAACCAGTGAAAGGTCGTATTCGATTGAATCGCGTGGACAAGGCCGATTGGGCCGACATGGAGTTGGTACCCAATGGTGCCAATCGACAGCACCACCGAGAGGAGAAGAAAGCCGCTCTGAAACGCGTCGGTCCAAATCAACGTCTTAATCCCACCCTTCAGCGTGTAGCCCAGAATCAGACCAATCACGATCACTACGCTGACGAACAGCGGAATGCCCAGTGGCTCGAACAACTGGCTCTGGAAAACCCGGATGGCAAGGTACAATCGGGCTGCCGACCCCAAGAGCCGCGAAAGGAGGAAAAAGCCCGCACCCGTCCGCTGAGCCCCAAGTCCCAATCCATTTCCCAGAAAGCCGTAGATACTGGTCAGATCGAGACGATAAAAATGGGGTAGCAACCAATAGGCTATCAGCAGGTACCCGACCACATTGCCCAGAATGATTTGAAGGTAAGTAAATCCGTGCTCCCCAACCTGTCCCGGAACCGAAATAAACGTCAGCCCGGAGAGCGAGTCTCCGATCAAACCAAAGGCAATCAGAAACCAGGGAGCGCGTTGATTACCCCGAAAATAGCCATCGCGGGTGGATCTTCGACCCGACCACGAGGCAATGCCGAGCAGGGCGGCAAAGTAGGAGGCGACACACGCCAGGATGACGAACGGGCTCACTTGCCCAGTTTCCGTTCAAGGACGTGGTCGATGCCAGCCGAATCAGGTCTTGTTCTCAAAATCGTCCGTCTGCCGCTTGCGTCTACTGGTACACAACGCTTAGCCTTGCTAACCAATACATTACCCATGAAATCCATTGTTTGTTTTGCCCTGCTCCTTCTGGTGGCCCTACCGTTGTCAGGAATGGCCGCATCCGCACATCGCAAGGGAAAACTCCTACACGTTGTTTCCTTTAAGTTCAAAGAGACCGCCTCCAAGGAAGATATTCGCCGGGTCGAGGAAGCCTTTCACGCGCTTAAGACCAAGATTCCTGGAGTGGAGAAACTGGTTTGGGGTACGAATGTCAGCCCTGAAAAGCATGACAAAGGCTTCACCCATTGCTGGGTATTGACCTTCAATTCTGAAAAAGACCGTGACGCCTACCTCGTCCATCCCGATCACAAGAAGTTCGGCGAATTGGTCGGTCCCTTTCTAGGTGACGTCTTTGTCGTCGATTTCTGGTCACACGAATAATGGGGTTCGGATCGCACGGTGCCTAACGCCGCTGAACTTCCGGGTGCCCCAGAAATTCACTCGCAAGCCCTGTCTGCACCCC
The DNA here is from genome assembly GCA_903835555.1 of uncultured Verrucomicrobiota bacterium. Lineage (GTDB taxonomy): Bacteria > Verrucomicrobiota > Verrucomicrobiia > Limisphaerales > UBA9464 > CAILNN01. The sequence continues at coordinate 42,806 of CAILNN010000120.1, read as the reverse complement.
CTCTGTCCCGTGCAAGGCCGCATTTAGGCGATCCAGCAGCGGATGTTGGGCCTGCTTCAGATGCTCACGGGCTTCGTCGATCCCGTAGAACTTGGCCTGAACAATCTCTGGCCACCGCTTTCTTCGACCCGATCCCGGCGGCCATTCGATTTCAACCATGTTGCTTCGAATGGGTTTGCTCTCATCGAAATCGCCTTCGAAGGCCCAAGCGAAAATGGTTTTTCCACCCTTTTGCCGTATCCAACCTAGTTCAATATACGGCGGACTGGCTATTAGTCCGACCTCTTCCCGAAATTCGCGTATAGCCGCCTGGAGCTTTTCCTCCCCCGGTTCAACTTCTCCTTTTGGAATCGTCCAGATGTCCCGTTCGCGATTGGGAAACCACGGGCCTCCGGGGCGGGCAATGAATACTTCCACCCGATGTCTATGCCGCCTATACATCAGCAAGCCCGCGCTAAGGCGCGAACGTCGATGAGGTGTGGTGGCGGTGGCGGTGGTTGGCACAAATGGACACGTTGTAAAAGCAGGCGAGCCCGTGATAGATCGCCTCCGTCGAAAGGCTAAACCTTCTTGTGACGGTTATGCAACAATACTATCTCAATACGTAACTTGCCACGGACCCCTTTTTCAAAGAGCAACGAAGCCCCTGCCTGTTTTGGCCAGCAGATAGGCAAATGCATTTTGAAAACACGGCCTAACAGCTTTTCTTCCTACCCCTACAATTCACACGTAACCAATTGACGCAAAGCAACATCAGCGAAACTTCGTCGAGCCGGAGGCGGTCCGAACCACGCCTGCGCCGAAATTTATCCGTCACCTGACCCCAAGCGCCACGGGTGGGCTTTCGGCCTTTCAACAACGCCTATTGCTTTAGACCGGAGAGAAACCAAGCGGTTCCAACTTCTTCAGCGTCCAGAAATATTCCTTCGCCAACATTTCCTCAACGGAGATTTCTTTCCAACTCTTGGGCAGGACTTCCCACGTATAGGTCTCCATTTCAAGGTGTTGGCACAGCCCCGGTCTGCGTCCCAATTCCTCCAAAGCACCGCGCAAATGGTCGGAAGTCGTCCCCCAATCCGCTATTTCAGGTGCGTGGAGCGGGATGTGGAAATGAACTCGCCATTCCCCCTCGGCATCAGCTTTTCCTGCTGCCGCTGCCGCCAATGCCACATCCAGGTCCGGGTAGCGAACCAGTTCTCCATCACTCCGCCGCTCGATTACTTGGTGGAAATAAACCCCGTCGTCAAAAGCCCGTAACGTCTGTCGCACTCCCTCGGTTGGTCGTACCCGCAAGGCATTGCTCAAATGGAGTTTGCTGATCTTCACTCCAGCGTCGACCAGTCGCCCAAGGCTCTTCCCCGGTTCTTCGTACTGCAAGGCAAAGTGGCATGTATCGTAATTGATTCCTAAATGGCGGTAAAGGCGCTTGTCACCCGGATGTTCCAACTCCATCTGCCGCATCCAATCCAGGAATTCATCCGTGTTTTCCACCGTTCCAAATGGCTCTGGCTCCAACCCGAGGTGAAGCTCCACGCCGCTCTTGTCCCGAAGTTGGTCCAGATGTTCCACGCACTGCCAGAGATGCTTTCGCGCAATACCGGCTCGCCTGGCATCCAACCCAAACTGTTTGAAACTGATCGGTACCGTGCTAACGCTGCCCTCCACTCCGGACGGAACCAATTCGGCCAGAAGGCTAAAAAGTCGCCGAGTATAGTCGAGCCGTTCAAGGGTGGTCCAATCCGGCTGGGAAACTTGTTCCTTCACCCGCGATCCGTGGAAATTCCCAAATGGAAACCCGTTGATGGTAAAGACGTAGCAGTCCTGTTCCTCTAGCCACCTCCGGAAAGCCTGCAAAGTTTGTGTTTCGGCCAACTCGCGCGAGGCCAGATCACTCAACCGCAGGCCGATGGCAAATGGGCGATTAGCCGCTACTCGGTCACGTACTGCCAGCACGTGGGTCTCCAAGCTATTCCGGGTTTCTGCCCAATTTCCACCCCGATGAACGTTGGTGCAGTACGCAAGATGGGCTCCATGGGTCAACTTCACGTCTTAACCCTAGGATATTCGGTAAATGGCGCAACGAAGCCCTCTCCGTGTATCCCCAAACTCAGGCTCGCCATTCGCCATTCGCCCGATAACCTACTCCTCCATGATACCCTGCCGTTCATGGAAGCGTCCCCGTATGCTTTTCCATGATTTTGGCCGAAGAATCGGGTGGTTGCTGGCCTTGAATTGGATCTGGGCCGGGGTGGCAGCTCCCGCCGAGAAACAGGTCACCGATCGGGATCGTCAATTTTGGGCTTTTCGGCCTCTGGCAGACGTCTTTGTCCCTGCGACTGCGTCCAATCCGATAGACGCGATTCTCTTTTCGGAAGGTAAGCCGAACTTCCCCGAGGCCCCCCGCCGTGTTCTCATCCGCCGCCTCTATTTTGATCTCCTTGGCCTCCCTCCCACCCCCGAGGAGACCATTCGCTTCGAGAACGATCCGGCTCCCGATGCCTATGAGCAACTGGTCGATCAGACCCTCTGCAGTCGCCATTTTGGCGAACGCTGGGGCCGCCATTGGCTGGATGTCGCCCGATACGCCGATAGCGATGGCTACGAGAGCGATTTGGACCGCCGTGAAGCCTGGCTTTACCGTGACTGGATCGTTCGCTCGCTGAACGATGACCTTCCTTTTGATACGTTCATCAAATGGCAAATCGCGGGCGACGAGTTGGCTCCCACCCAGCCAGATGCCGTGATTGCCACCGGATTTCTGGCTGCCGGGCCGACTCAGGACACAACTCCGGCGGATACCGAAGAGAACAAACTGAAAATTCGGTACGATGAACTCGATGACATGGTTTCCACCACCGGGGCGGCTTTCTTGGGCCTGACCCTCGGCTGCGCCCGTTGTCATGACCATAAATTCGATCCGATTCCCACCCGCGATTACTACCGTTTGACGGCTACCTTCTCCACCGCGCAACGCCAAGTCGCGGCTCTCTCCAAACCGAAACGGGAGTTCGCGAAATGGCGTGAAGACCGCAGAAACGACTGGCACGAGGCCAGAATGAGCAACCTTGGTTTGACCGAGGAGCAGAAGTTTTGGTTGCGCCAGCCCGAACACTTCTTTGTTCCAGTCCAGACCAAGCTCTACAAAGAATTCGGGGACCGACTGAAGGTGTCTGACCCCGACCTGCGCCAATGGCTATCTGAGGCCGACCAAAAAGTTTGGGATTCTCTGGCTCGTGCGGCAGCGGACGCCCCGACTTTCCCATCTCTCGCTGAGAAAGCCTACGTCACCCTCGATCAGCAGGCAGTGCCACTCCCCCAATATCTTCTTGGTCGAGGGAGTGTGCTAAATCGACGAGAACCGGTCACCGCCGGTTTCTTGCAGGTGCTCATGCGTGGCAAGGTGCCTGAAGATTGGCTGCGCGAGTCGCGACCCGATGTGTCATCCACCCTCTCGAATTGTCCAGCTATCGACTCCAATGGATTCGTTCACCCGCCGACGACCCATCAACGAACGGCTTTGGCATGCTGGTTGACCGATATCGATCATGGGGCCGGACCGCTCGTCGCCCGGGTGATCGTTAACCGCCTGTGGCAACACCACTGGGGCGAGGGATTGGTCAAGACACCCAACGATTTTGGCTACCAAAGTGATACCCCCACCCACCCGCAGTTGCTCGAATGGTTGGCTGGTGAGTTGGTTCGGAAACAATGGCATTTCAAATCCCTCCATCGATTGATTGTCCTCAGTGCCGCCTACCGTCAGGCCGATGGAGCAGATTTCACTTTCGCTCGACATCCCCTACGCCTCGAATCCGAAGTGCTGCGCGACAGCATGTTGGCGGTAAGTGGACGCCTGAATCGAAAAATGTTTGGGCCTCCATTTCGCCCCGTGATTCCGAAGGAGGCCATCGCAACCCGAACCAAAGACGAATATCCATTGAATCTCCAGGAAAGTCCTGACCTTTGGCGTCGCAGCATCTATGCCTTTAACAAGCGCTCAGTGCCCAATCCCATGATGGAGGTTTTTGATGCGCCCGATTCATCAACCAGTTGCGCCCGCCGCAACGTCACGACGATTCCCACGCAGGCTCTCACGTTGATCAATCAGCCGTGGGTTCGGCAGGCCGCCATCCAATTCGCGCAACGCGTCATCACCGAGGCCGGTACCCAGCCGGAAGCCCAGATCGAACGAGCATACCGTCTCGCCTTGGCGCGGTCGCCTTCACCCACTGAATTGGGCCGTTCACTCCAGTTTCTGGGTGCCGCTCCCGATGCCCGGGGAGACGCCTTGCCGGTCGAAGGTCTCACCGATCTCTGCCATGTCCTCTTCACCCTCAACGAGTTTATCTATGTCGATTGAATCGGATTATTGGGGTTCTCTTGCCGGACGATTTCCCTGTGGACGGGTTCAAAAGGGCATCCGGAATCGTCGGGATTTTTTGAAAAAAGTCGGGGCGGGTTTCGGTTCTCTCGCGCTACTAGACTTGCTCGCCCAAGACCAAATCCTGGCGACATCCACTCCATCGATCGCAAGCAACTTCCACCATCGGCCCATGGCCAAATCCGTTATCTGGCTATTCATGGAGGGGGGACCCAGTGCCGTCGATACCTTTGACCCCAAGCCGGAATTGACCCGCCATGACGGCCTGCAGCCAAGCATGCCCATGGACGTTTTCTTTGGCAGTCCCGGTCCATTGATGAAGTCCCCCTTCAACTTTCGTCAATATGGCGAGAGCGGAACATGGGTTTGCGACCGGATGCCTCACATCGCCCAACAGGTCGATAACCTGGCCCTGATCAAATCCTGCTTCACTGAATCCCCCGCTCACGGTCCGGCCATGTATCAAATGAATACCGGATTTATTCGGACCGGTTATCCCTCTGCTGGAGCCTGGCTAACCTATGGACTCGGTTCTGAAAATCGCAATCTACCCGGCTTTGTCGTCCTGCAGAATTCACGCGGAAGCAAGGGGGGCGCGAACAATTGGTCGTCTGGGTTTCTTCCGAGCGAATATCAAGGCACACCCTTTCGCGCCAAAGGCATTCCCATCCTGAATCTGAATCGCCCCGACGGAATAGACGATGCCCGTCAGCGCCGGATGTTGGACTTCGCTCGCGACCTCAACCTATCTCACGCGAGCCAGCATTCCCAAGACGCTGAACTGCTCGGACGCATTGAAAGCTACGAGCTCGCCTACCGGATGCAGACCGAAGCCACTGATGCGGTCGACTTGTCAAAAGAACCGGTTTCCATTCACAAGCTCTATGGTCTCGATCAGGAGGTCACCCGTCCCTACGGAGAAAAATGTTTGCTGGCCAGACGTCTGGTAGAACGTGGGGTCCGATTTGTCCAAGTCTATTGCGATGATGAATGGGACTCCCATAGCGGATTAAAGGACCAGCACTCCCAACGAATGTTGGAAACCGACCAACCGGTCGCCGCCCTGTTGGCCGATCTCAAGCAACGCGGTCTCCTCGATGAAACCCTGGTTGTTTGGGGCGGCGAATTCGGGCGGATGCCCGTTTCGGAAAAAGGCGATGGGCGCGACCATAACCCCCACGGCTTTCTCATCTGGATGGCCGGTGGCGGCATTCGCGGTGGCGTCCATCACGGAGAATTGGATGAGATCGGATGGAAGGCGGCGGCTAACCCAGCCAGCGTCCACGATGTGCACGCCACCATCCTCCATTGCCTCGGTCTGGACCACGAACGACTGACCTACCTGCACAACGGCAGGAACATGCGCCTGACCGATGTCTCCGGCGATGTCATCCGTTCCGTTCTCGCCTGACGCCCCGAGAGGACGTACCGCCGACATTCCTCTCGGCTGTATCGCAGACTTTTAGTCTGCCCGGCGGTTGGAATCACCCTGGCGCGTACCATCCTCCTCCGCCACCGGTCCCCGATGCAACGTCTTCCTCGGCTCCGGTTCCTTGTAATGCCGTTTGATCCCATGGTCGATCAGGGCCGCTGCTGGAACATTGGCGATGAATTCGGCGAATGACTTTTCCACCCCCTCCTTCTGGAGCTTCAAGCCAGCTTTAGTCTCCCAGAACTCCTCTTCGATACCCGCCAATGCCCGCGCAGCTTCTTCTGGAGCCAAATCCTCCCGGCGGGCCAGAATCCAGACTAGGTCTGGGTCTTCTGGAAGAGTCACCGGAAATGGAACGTAGACCGCCTTGGTCTCTTCCTCTTCGACCGCGCCGGGAGGCAGCACCTTCAACCGGTTTTCAACCTTCCGGTCGGGTAGGGCGATTTCGATGGCCACGGAATCGCCCTTTTCATTGGGAGCAACCGTGACTTTTTCAGCCCCAAACGTTTGCTCCAGGCGACCCTTGAACTCAGCCACCGTGGCGGGCTCGAGATTGGGAAGCGACCCTTCAGCGCAGTACTTTTCCAGTGACTTGACACTGTTAATCAGCCGTATCTGGCGGGCGACCTCCTCGTAGATCGCAGATGCAAGTCGTGGATCGGGGGTGGTGGTGGGCAGCACTCGCTCCAGCAAAGCGAGGAATTCGGTATCGTTCAGTCCTTTGACCTTCATGGCAAAAATTGTCCCCGGGAATCCGAGGGCGCAACCTGTCGCTGGCTTGAAGGACCTCGGCAAATGCATTTTGAAACCACGCCCTAACGCTCCGGGGCGGGTTCCAAATTCTGCCACCGACCACTCTCGCCAAGAGTTCCCATCTGGGAGACCATGCCTGCATGCCACCCGCCATAAAAGAAGGTACCGATGAGCTACCCAACATCGTCGTGGCTTCCCGGCAATACGAACAGTCGCTTGCTTCCCAACTTCCACTGATCAGGGACGATCTTCATCGAAAGCATGAACTCATGACGGGAAGCGTTTTTTGCTTTCTGAGGGCGACGTTCTATCGCTGGGCGCAATGCTTTCCCCGCGTCTGCTCCGAGCTTATGGCCGCTCCGCTGGCCCTTTCCGTGGGCGACCTCCATGTGGAAAACTACGGCACATGGCGGGATGCTGAAGGTCGGCTCATCTGGGGGATCAACGATTTCGATGAAGCCCTGCCCTTGCCTTATGCCCAGGACCTGGTCCGGTTGGCCACCAGCGCCTTGCTGGCGATCAACGAAGGCGATTTGCGGCTCGGCCCGCGTGCTGCCTGCGATGCCTTGGTGGAAGGGTACGCTGACTCCTTGGCCACCGGTGGACGCCCATTCGTCCTGGCTGAACACAATCGCTGGCTTCGTGACGCCATGACCAGTCGCTTGCGCGATCCCGGCGACTACTGGAAACATCTCGCTTCCTCCCCCGCCGCCGAGAATGTCCCAGCCGAGATTCGTGTCTTTCTACAGGAATCAATGCCCGAACCCGATTTGAAATTCGAGGTTCTACATCGTCAAGCCGGCTTGGGTAGCCTGGGCAGGCCCCGTTTCACCGCCATTGCCGATTGGCGGGGTGGAAAGATTGCCCGGGAAGCAAAACCGCTCATCACCAGTGCCTGGGCTTGGGCCAATCCCTCCCCAAAGGCCCCGCCGATTGGTTATATGGCCACCATCTCGGGTGCCGTTCGGACGCCGGACCCCTTCTTGCAGGTCCGTTCCAACTGGGTCATCCGCCGTTTGGCCCCCTACTGCAGCCGAATCGAGCTTACCCAGATTCCCGATGACAGCGATCAGCAGAAGCTTCTGCGCGCCATGGGCTTTGAACTGGCCAATGTCGCCCAGGGGAGCCCCAAAGCGGCCAAACTCATTTTCGCTGATTTGAATCATCGCGAGGAGAAATGGCTGCTCAATGCGGCCAAAGATATGCTACAAGCCACCCTCGCTGACTGGAATCTTTGGAAAATGCGCAAGACGACTGAATCCAAAGCGGTCTAGTTTTAATCAATTGTAAAAACAGGTTTTTGAATGATCAAAATTAACTCGTAACCATTTAATTTAAAGCAGCATCGGCAGGGTGAGACGCCGCCCCGTGGCGCAGGCATTCCAGCCTGCTTCCAAATAATAGCTTTTCCGCTCATCGCATTGTTTGACACATAACTCGTTGATGCAAAGCAACATCGGTAGGGCGAGACTCCGTCGAGCCGGGGGCGGTCCGAACTACGCCTGCTGCGCAAGTTATCCCGCGCCTGACCCCGAGCCCCATGGGTGGGATGCCGCCCTCCAGGAAGGCGGCGGATCTACCTGACGCGATGTATCGTGTTGTCAATTTCCTGAATGAGCGTCGTTCCATCGGCGGCTGCGATTGAGAACTTGACCCGCATTTGCATAACCGCCTGAAGTGGCTGGGTCGTCAGGGTGACGGTCTTACCATCCGCAGAAATGGAGGCTGACCGAACTTCCACCGGGTCCTCTCCCTTGCGCGTCGGATCAATCACCGACCAGGAGTCCGACCCGTACTTGGACGTCCACCGATAGTTCCACTGCGTGATGGAATAGTTTGCCGGATCAGAGGCTACCGCAACATTGAGAGGAACTCCAAACGTGATCTTAATGCGGTCGCCCGCAATGTGAAGAGCCGTCGGTTGGGCCAACGGTTTTCCAGTATACCGCACCCGCTGCAAGGCCCCTTCGTGCACGGCGGAGGTCTGCCACCCTTTTAGGCCGCCGACATATAACTGACCGTCGGACGGATTAAACCGACCCCGCATGATACCAGAGGCAAATTTCAGAGGAAACTGCCAGACACCCCCCTGCATGGAGCCGCCCATATTCTCGTACAAGACCGAAAACAAGGTGCATTTACCGTAGGACGTATGGAGAAGAGAACCACGCGGGAGTCCCCATCGATCGCCCTCCACCCAAACTTGGCCGCCGCTGGAATTATCGGCGCTCATAGGCAGCCAGCAGAGCGGTTGCTCAAATTGCGTTGAGGGTCGCTCCTTTTGAAACGCTGCAAACCGGGCTTGTCGGGGATCGCCCCCATACCCATAGAATCCACCGCGCCGCACCCAACTGATTTTGCTCGAAGGAGTCCAGTGGCCTTGGTTATCGGAACAGGTGATCTCGTCATTGGGTCCCACGCTCAGTCCATTGGCCGCCCGGAATCCGGTGGCAAATTCTTCCAGCTTCGACCCATCTGCCGACAACTTAAGGAGGCTTCCGTGTCTGGCGAGAAAGGGATCTACCATGTTGCCATCGGTGGCAAAGTAGAAGTTCCCGGCTCGATCGGTCTGTAGATCGAACGCGTAAGCGTGATAGGTCGGATAGACCTCCAGGTCGCTGTTGAATGATTCGTAGAAATCGGCTTCCCCGTCCTGATTGAGATCATGGAGTCGTGTCACCCGGTCGCGTCCCAGGATATAAATCACGTCATTCACAACCCGCAATCCCAGAGGCTCATAGAAGCCCGTGGCAAAGCGTTTCCAGCTCAGGCGCTGGAACGAACCGTCCAACCCGGACACAATCCACACATCTCCACTCAACGTACAAACTGCACACCGACCGTCGCGGAAGAAATCCAAAGCAGAAACCTGCATCCTGGAATTCCATGGATTCGATTCAGGCAGGGCGACAGTGTCGACAACATATGCCCCGGGTTCATTGCCCAAGCTGCCGCGAGTGACGATCGGCGCAGGCCACTGGGCCTGACCACCTTGGGTGAAATCAGCAGGGTTGATCGATGGGTTGAGGATCAACGGACGATGACCAATCCCTACTTTGACGATACTGGGCCGGTCTAACGGGGCCCGGACGAGATAGGTCCCTTCCCCGGCATCAGACTCCAAACGGGCAACACCGCTGGGATCGAGGAGGGTCACCTCCGGGTTGTCCGAAACGAAGATACGAACCGGCGAGGTGGACGGGCCTAATTTAAGGGTGCGAACAAAGGCTGGGCCCGACGAGGTTGTTTCGATATCTGGAACGTCGAGGATATCCGTAGTGCCCAATCGATAGGACAAAACGACCTGTTCACCGTGAACATAGTGGCCGAGGTAATGTGCGGACGTTGGGCGACGGCTGCCGTGCGAAGCAGAGAATAGTTTGGTCCCATCCGGGAAAACCGGGCTGCTGCCCTGCGGAGAGCCAGCAAGGGATGTCTTGGAACAATCGAGAAAGCCACCCGCCCACGCGCAAACGTACCGGAGTGATTCGGTATCAAAACAGACCCCATAGGTCCCGGCCAATCGAATACTGAGGGCCTTGAGCACGAGATGAGGATCGGGTCCGTTCAATGGACGATTGGTGGGGCCATTATTAAAGATGAATTCCACCGCAGAGCCAAGGACCGGCAGTGGCCGTCCAAGCTTCTGGGGGGTGGATTGCGCCAGACAAAATATTGTGGTGGTGGCGGCGAGAAATAGAATGCCCATCCACTTGGAAGAGAGGCGGGCGATGGAAGTCATGAGGCGGGATTGAACCTTAGGACGGTTACCTTGGTCAATCGGCTTTACGGACCCTCCCATCCATCTGGTCATTAGGACGTGCCAATTGAACTTGCAAAACCGAGTGCTGGAGGTCGCCAGGGACGCTGACCAACTCCTAGGACGATGCTAAGTCCATGGATTGACGACGTTGATGCCGGGAAAATCGACCACGTTTCTCGAAACGATCGCCAGGTTATTCGCAATGGCTGTAGCGGCCACCATGCTATCGACGGTTGGAAGGATTCGCCCGGATGCACGGTGTTGTTCGAAATAACGAGCCCAAGTCGAGGCTTCCAATTCGCCAAACGGGATCAGCTTTCCCGACATCGTTGATTGAATGTTACTGAGCCACTGTTCAAGTCGCCTTCGGCGGGTGCCATCCGAAAGTCGAAGAATCCCCTTTTCTACTTCGCCGAGCGTGATCGTGGAAAGATAGAGGCGCGAGTCATTGACTCGTAGCCAGCTTAAGACGCGTGTATCGGGTTCCCTTCGAACGGCCTCAGATAGGACATTCGCATCCACCAGATAGCTCATAGGTCCAAATCACGAGGTGAATCCATTTCTCTTGGAATCTGAAAATCTTTTTCGGGGCATTGGAGTAGGATGTCAACCAGTTTAGGCTTTTGAGATGCTTGCTTGGTCCACTCCGAGAAAGCCACAACCACCACCACTTCCTTTCCATGACGTGTGATGATCTGCGGACAGTCGGCGATGGCATGTTCAATGACTTTACTCAGTTGATTTTTTGCCTCTTGAAGTTGCCACCGATGCATTTCCATTCGAGTAACCTAGCCAGATTCTCTGGCTAGTCTAGCCAGAAACCAAGACGATTCTTCGGGTGGCTTCCGAAAGCCCTTTCGAAGACCCACGCTAGAGGTTGACGGATTCCCATGCTTCTATCCATGCCTTCGGAATGCCTTCCCAACCCGTTAAAAGGGCGACAATACCGCCGACAATGGCCGCATTGGTGTCGCAGTCGCCGTCGACGGAAATCGCCGATCCGATGGCATCAATGAAGGAGTTTCCACGGTGGGCGGCAACCCACATGCAAAAGGGGACGGTATCAGCGGCGGTTACTTGCGATCCATTGCCGAGCAATTTGGCTGCTACCGCAAGAGGTGTCTCTCGCCCCATTTCGGAGGCTAAGACAAGTTTCCGGCGGACTGAGCTTTCTGGTGTATGGCGAAGAACTGCGTCAAAAACAGACTCCGACCAGTCGACGAATGCTTGGTTTTGAAATTGCGATGCTACAGCAGCCGCTATTGCCACCGCTATCGTTCCGGCAACTCCTTCTGAATGGGTATGGGTTACAAGCGCCGAAAGTCGGGCTTCATCGATGCATCGTTCGATATCGCCAGAGAAATAATCTCCCAAGGGAGCGACTCGCATGGCACCGCCATTCCCAAGAGACCCTTGGCCACAGAACGCACTGGAGGACAATTGCTTCCAGTCCCCGCCCGTAGCCGCTTCCCTCAATTGGATGCGGGTCATTTTCCCATAACCTCGGTCTGGCTCGCGCTCGAATCGGCGCGCGAAGCGCTTCGCCAGTCCGTCTTGGTCAATACGCCCGTGAGTTTTGAGAATCCCGGCAATCGAAATGGCCATCTCGGTGTCGTCGGTATGTATCCATGGCCCCGACGGGAGCTCTTGCGCTTTCAATCGTTCTTGGGCCGTGTGCGGACAAGTGTTCAACAGTTCGCCCAGAGCATCACCCAGACCCAAGCCGCATAATGAAAGCCGTACGCGATCCATCCGTATCAAATGGTCGGCGGGCAAATCTGCCCTCCAGGTATTGGCCTTATCTTGAATCATTCGGCCAACCAGGCTGATCCAGGTCGTTCCAATCCAATCGCTCCCAATTGGGCTGATGCAATCGACCGACCATCCAGAATACCGAAGTTCATTGTGCATCAACCAAGCCCGATCGGTGTTTGAGGAATGAATGAGTAATGGGCAGCACGGGAGTCCCGGTCAGTGCCCCCGAGCTGCTCGCCCTTCCAAACTGGCTTCTTTCTTGGCCTGTTCCCGCTGCATTTCCGTATATCCAATAGTCCCCGCTCCCAGAACGATTAAGAAGACACCAAACCAGCGAAGCGGGCTGACGGTTTCGTGCAAAATGAACCGGGCGGCTGCGGTCGACAACAGAAATCCGAGCGATGTCAGCGGCCACACAAAACTAACGTCCCCTCGCGACATCAAAAACAGCAGGCAACCGAAGAATCCCGCTTCAAGTGCGATTCCCGCCAGCAGATGCCGGTTGGTCACCGCTCGCTGGACAAATGAAAGAATCTCGGCCACCGAAAATCGCTGGACCGCACCCAGTTCCTTCAGACCCTGACTGAGCAGCACCACCCCGACGGCCTCCAGCAGCAAGCCGATGAAGAGGACGGTCAATAGACGAACCATAGTTTAGGCCTTATAAATCTTGATACCGTATCAGTTCAATACCGCGCCGCTGAATCACCTCGCGCACCCGGGGACTTACCAATGCTTCCAACTCCGATTGATGCCGGTCTTCATCTGGATGAAAAAACACCTCGAAAACCCCGGGATTCAAACGTTCCAGCAGACCGACCAAGTAGGGTTCGGTCATTTGATCGTTTTCCAGGAGCCCATAGGTGAGGTCGGCATGTCGAATCTGCCGGATTTTCAGGGTCGCGCGCGCCCGGGCCGACAGCCAATCAAAGATGAGAGTATGGCTCAATCGGTACCGATAGCGTCCCCGGGCGAGACGCAGACTGGTCCCCAGCGAATCCCGCGTCAGGCGGACTGCCCGGATATTCCAATTGCGCCAGTGGCGGCGAATCAGCCCAAAAACAGTCGGATGCAGGTGAAAATGGAGATGCCCGTTGAGATGGTCCATCGGGATTCCTGTCGCGGCGAAGGCCCGGAACTGGGCGTCCATCTCCTGCTTGATGAGCGGATGCCACCGGCGCCGAAGGTAATATCGGATGCCCGCCCGGGTCGGTTGATCATCGAATCGTCCGTCGGCATCGACCAGTCCGGCGATAGACTTCGGTGCCGACGAACATCGACCACAAGCCAAGGTCAGGTGAAGCCCGACTCCCAAGTTTGGCAATTCGCGGGCCATGGAGACGGCGGCATCGGTCGCTTCGGCACCGACCATCAGGCTCGTTGATGTCAGGATTCCCTCCCGATGAGCCCGCACGATGGCCCGATTGGCTCCGGGGGAAATCCCGAAGTCATCGGCATTAACGATCAGGCGAATGCGTCGTTCCGGTGAATTAGCGGCCATAGGCGGCGAGGGGTAGGCCGGTTTTGACCCGTACCCACGCCTGAAGGATGAGCGAGAGTTTGGTGGCCTTGGATAGCCGGACCGGTGTGGATTCCAAGACCGGAAATTCGCGCTGTTCCAACACTCTTAGGAGCCGCCAATAGACACTTGCCATGAGTTCGGCGGCTACCATGTGTCCCCGCTCGGCCTGGGGCAGGGTAGAGCGCGCACGGGCATAGAAATCGCGCGCACGGCTGGCCAACCAACCGGCCAGAGCCACGAACTGACGCGACGATCGGAGCGCCAGGATGTCGGAGGGATCCACGCCAAACTGGCGCAGTTGGTTCTCGGGTAGATAGATGCGTCCGCGCAATGCGTCATTTCCGACATCGCGCAGGATGTTGGTCAATTGCAATGCTTTGCCCAGATAGATGGCGTAGTCGCGACAGGCCGGGTCCGAATAGCCGAAGATTTCGATGCTCAGCAAACCGACCACAGACGCGACGTGGTAGCAGTAAGTTTCCAAAGCCGCTTCGTCGGCATAGCGCGTCTGGGTCAGGTCCATTTCAACCCCTTGAATCAATTCATGGAAGAGTCGAAACGGTAATCGATACTCGGCAATGATCGGTTGAAGCTCCCGATTAACCGGAAACCGGGGCGACTTTCCCTCACAGGCGGCATGAACATCCTCTCGCCAAGCGGCTAAACGTGCGCGGCGTTCGTCGACGGGGCGGGAATCCTCGTCTGCCACATCATCGACCTCCCGGCAAAAGGCATAAAGGGCGCTCATCGCCGCCCGTCTTGGCTGCGGCAGAACGATGAACGCCAGCGCCAGATTGGATGCGCTGCGCTGCGTGATCTCCTCGCTGACCTCGGTGCTCACGCGGGGGGGCTTTGATTGCCGCCCGTGCGGAGCGGCGGCAAACCGCCGGTCTGCCCCACTGAAAGGGCATGGGCGCGATGCGTACGCCGACGCCGACGTCGGTTGGAATGGTCGGAAGGGGCGGATGTCAGCAGTCTTCCCCGCGGTGCTCGTCTTGCTTCGGAAGTCGGGCGACGGAAAAACAACAGGATTGCAAACAACCCGAGAGATGCGCCCACGCCAATGACAATCATCGGCAACACGCTTGCCAAATCAAGTTTGTCGGGAATGGGTGGCGGCGTTGGGATATTTGGAACCTCCACAAACGCGAAAACTCTGCCTGGATAACTCAATAATTCCATCGGACTCCTTACCGTGGCAATTACTCAGGGGTTTCGTCAATAGGACCCTCAACCTGGAGATTGAGGCGGCTCATTCGATATCGAAGCGCATGACGCGACAAATCCAATTGGGCAGCCGTCTTGGCTAGGTTTCCGCCGCAGCGCTTGATCGTCGAGAGGATTTGATCGCGCTCAAATTGAAGCAGGGCTTCGCTCAAGGAACCAGACCGTGGCGGTGACGTCGTCACAGCTTCTGACCCGAGGTCTCCGAGACGCAAACGCGACTCAACCTCAAAGTCGGGCAGACTCGCCGCTCGGACTTCATCGGCGGTTTCCAGGATGACCGCTCGCTCCATCACATTGCGAAGCTCTCGCACATTGCCCGGCCAACTGTGAGCGAGCAATGCGGATTTGGCCGGTTCACTAATCCGATGAATTGTGCGCCCCAGCCGAAAGCAAAACTGTCGAAGGAAATGCTGGGCCAGTTGCAGGATATCGTCGCCGCGATCCCGCAGTGGCGGCGGACGAAACTGCATCACATTGAGGCGATGAAAAAGGTCCTCCCGAAATTCGTGCTTACGGATGGCATCGACGATATTGCGGTTGGTTGCCGCGATGAGGCGGACATTCACACGCAACTCCTGTGTACCGCCCACCCGGGTAAACGAACCGTCCTCCAGAAATCGAAGCAATTTGGCCTGTAGCGGACGGCTCATGTCACCGATTTCATCCAGAAAAATGGTTCCGCCATCGGCCTCTTCCACATAGCCCCGCTTCATCCGGTGCGCCCCGGTGAAGGCCCCTTTTTCATACCCAAATAACTCGCTTTCGAGGAGCGTCTCGGGAATGGCCGCGCAATTGAGGCGAACGTAGGATTGGCCATTGCGCTTGCTCAGCGAGTGAATGGCACCTGCTATCAGCTCCTTGCCGGTACCGCTTTCACCCAGAATCAGGACCGTCGCATCCGTTGGCGCTACGGTCTGTATGAGCTGCCGAAGTTCCCGAACCTTTTGATGCTCACCAATGATATGTTCAATCCGGTATCCCTCGCTCGCGCGCGCCTTGAGCGCGGCGTTTTCGGCTATCAGTCGATGCCGTTCAGCGCACCGGGCCACAGCATGGAGCAGTTCATCCGGGTCAAACGGTTTTCCCAGATAGTCAATAGCCCCATTCTTGATTGCTTCCACCGCCAGTTTTGGCGTCGCGAAAGCCGTCATCATCAGAATCGGCAGTCCCGGTTTGCGCTTGGCTGCCTCTTTGAGGAATTCGTACCCGCTCATCCCTCCCAGGCGTGCGTCCGTAATCACCATGAACAACTCTTCTTCCGCGAGTGTCTTAAGCGCGGCTTCGGCCGATTCCGCAAGACGTACGTCATAGCCCTCGCCCCGGAGAACGGTCTCCAACGACAAGCGCATATTCTTTTCGTCGTCTACGACGAGCAATGGCGGCAACTTCATTTCCTGAGTCGAACGAGCGAGCGAGCTGGGAACTTAAGGGTAAAAGTGGTCCCCCTGCCAAGTACCGATTCCACTTGGACCACACCCCCATAGAGTTCCGTGTTATGCTTCACGATAGCCAGCCCCAATCCTGTCCCCGTCGGTTTGGTGGTAAAGTACGGTTCGAAAATCTGGTTGATTTGAGTCGGTGGAATTCCCGGGCCGTTATCTCGTACCGAAATCCATGCCGATAAATCCTCATCGCTCCGGGCGGAAAGCACAATCTCGCCCCGCCCATTCATGGCCTCGCGGGCGTTGATCAATAGGTTAGCGAAGACCTCGCGAAAGTGACCCGTCTGTCCCGGCAGCTCTGGAATCAGAGGGCCGTATTCACGCCGGATTTCCACCTCGAAGCTCGACCCTGGCGGGAAGACATCGTTGACCGCCGTCTCCAATTCGCGGAGCAGGTTGACACGCTCCAAGCGACCTTCAGCCAGACGAGCATACCCCATCAGTTCGGTGATGATCCGGTCGGAACGGGCAACCTCCTCCCGAATAATCGCGATTTGCTGGGTGATGGTTTTTCCCTCTTTGACCGTCTTGGCCAGGGTATAGGCGGCATTATTGATAATTCCGAGGGGGTTCTTGAGTTGGTGGGCTATTTCCCCCGCCAACCGCCCGGCCGCAGCCAGTTGGTGCTGCTTGAGAGCGAATTGTTCGGCTTCCTCCGCCTGTGCGCGCTTGCGGTCCGCCAACACCTGAATCGCGTAGCAGCAAACGGAGGTGAGCAACAGTAGAAGTGTGCGCAAAAGGATGGTTTCAACAGCAGTCGCTTGCCCAAAACTTCCCTCGTTTGACTTTGCCGGGCCTAAATCCGAAGCCGGGTCCAAGAACTGATATAGCAATCCCCCCAATACGAAACATCCGCTGGTGATCAGGTTCAAAACCAATTGGACATCCGCATGGGAAACAACCGCAAAACATCGAAAAACCAAGGTAAAGCAAACCCAGTAGAGCGAGCTGTTGAAACCGTTGGTCAGGATAATGACTCCCGCCATCATCACCGCATCCACGATCACAACGGAATAGACCACCCGCTCCAAAATCAGCGGCGCCACTTCATCCATTCCCCAAACGATGATTCCCGTCCCCAGACTGAAAGCCGCGTACCCAAGAAAGAACAACTTGAGATACTCTTTTGTGGCCGCCAAAGATGGAGGCGGAATGGAAAATGCCTTGCTGAAGAACAAAAACCACAGCAGCGCACCCAGAACCACGACTTTGATGGGCAGGATTAAAGGGCGCTCGACCAACCGAATACGCTCCATCAATACCGCACGGCGAGCCGGCGAAAGATCCGTCAACCAAAGGCCGCGAAACACCGACTTCATGACCATCTCAGGCGATACATCCATGCGGTAAGTCGAACTCATCGTGTCGGACTGTTGCGAAGATGATCCACCACCTGTTGGGCAATGGAATCCACAGGCCATAGTCGCCCGGCACCCTCATAGCCACAGGCAAGCATCCCCTCCTGAGGACCAATAATCTGGGCACCCCGAGCCGCCAATGTCGCCACATGTCCCTGCGTTGCCGGGTGATGCCACATCTTGCCGTTCATCGCCGGAGCAATGACCAGCGAAGCATTTGGATTCAATGCCAAGGCAATACAGGTGAGGGGATCATCCGCCAAACCCAATGAAATCCTGGCAATGGTATTGGCCGTGGCCGGTGCTACGAGCAGGAGGTCGGCTTCATCCGCCAGGCGAATATGCGTCGGCTGCCAACCTTCCTCTTCATCATAGAGGTCGGTGACCACCGAATTCCGCGATAAGGTCTTAAAGGGCAGGGGAGTGACGAACTTCTGGGCATCGGCGGTCAAGACAACATGCACATCCAGGTCGGCCTTGGTGAGAAGACTGGTCAAGTCGACTGCCCGGTGGACGGCAATCGAGCCGGTCACTCCCACCACGACCATTTTCTTGGTTTTCATTCGGCAAATTCAAAATGCACCCGGCATCGCCGAAGGCGTTCCGCATCCAGAATAGCCTGCGCTCGCCGCAGGTCCTCCTCCCGGGTTCCACTCTTGATCAGATAGTCAAATCGCTGCCAATGCGCCACCTCCTCCTCCGCAGCCGCCAAACGGGCAGCCAACACTTCGGAGGATTCGGTTCCTCGACCCTGCAAACGGCGGGTTAATTCCAACCGCGAGCTCGGAGTCAGGAATAGTGTCACCAATGCCGCCCGCAGGACCAAATCAGTCTCGGCAACTTTCCGAACCGACACCGCCCCCTGGACGTCAATGGTCAATAGCACATCCAACCCCTCTTTTAGCAAGTCCCGGACCGACTTCGCGAGAGTTCCATACGATCTTCCATACACCGTGGCATGTTCCAGAAATTCGCCAGCTTCCACCTTGGCCGAAAACGTTTCCTTTGAAAGAAAATGGTAATCCACCCCGTCTGTCTCGCCTGCCCGCGGCGCACGCGTCGTGCACGTGATCACCCGCCGCAACTGCGGATTCTGGCGAAGCAAACCGTCCCCTAACGTGGTTTTCCCAGCGCCCGATGGCGCACTTAACAGCAATACGATCGACCGGCTCATGGTTGTCAGATGACGTCTGTCGCTTACTCGATATTTTGCACCTGCTCGCGAAACCGCTCCAGTTCTGTTTTCAGCCGAATCACCTCGGCGGCAATTGCCGCATCATTCGCCTTGGACCCGATGGTGTTGATTTCCCGATTCATTTCCTGCGCTAGAAAGTCGAGTTTGCGCCCCACTGGCTCCGATGCGGTGCGGCACGCTTCATATTGAACTAAATGACTCTGCAACCGTGCCAGTTCCTCGGAAATATCGCTCCGGTCGGCATAAAAAACCACCTCGCGGATAACTCGCTCATCATCCGCGGCGACCGATGTCAGACCAGCGGCTGCGATTCGCGCCAACAACTGTTCCCGCAAGCGCCGTCCAGCCTCGGGGAGTTGGTTTCGGATCACTTGGCTGGCATCCTGAATCTCCACAATCCGCTGATGGATATCTGCTGCCAACGCATCCCCTTCCTTGCGCCGCATCGTGTCGAGCGACTGCAAGGCACCTGCCAAAGCACCTCCCGCCAGCGACCAGAGTTCGTCTGCATCCGTTTCCACCGCCGACACCTCCAGGACACCGGGACATCGCAGCAGCACTTCCAAAGAGACGCCTCCTGTCAATCCAAGATCCATCGCGAGCCTACTCAACTCGGTATAATAGCTCGCCGCCAGCGACCGATTGATACGGGACACGCCCAAAGCCTGCTCCCGAGCAAAGGTCAGGACCGCCTCGACCCGGCCACGGCTCACAACTTTAAGAATCTCCTCCCGAATCCTGGATTCGATGGCTTCCAATTCTCGCGGAACTCGCAGGATGATCTCCGATTGCCGACGGTTCACCGCCTTCAATTCGACAACGACTCGCGCCGCTCCAGCGGTCCGCTCGCCCCGGCCATATCCAGTCATGGAACGCATATCGGCAATGGTCGGCTTCGCAAGCAGGTCTGGCGACGCTTTTCGCTTCCCCAAAAAACGGTTCAAACCACTCCTGTCTGTACCGCCGAAAGTGCTTTCGGCTTCCAATAGATTCGCGAAATCATGCTCCAGTTATACCTCGCAGTAATGTCGAAATCTCCAGAGAGGAAGCTGTCGCGACCAATGCCCCCCAAGCTTTCAACTCTCAGGCAATCTCGTTACGCTCGCTTTTCGATGGTTACCGATACTAGGTCCAATTCTTGGCGGCGCTTTGGGCTGATCATTCTTTTTGCCCTCGTCGTGCATTTAGCCGGGACCGTGTTTCTGCCCCTGGTCGATCGCGATGAACCACGCTTCGCCGAAGCGACTCGCGAGATGCTGGAGCGGCATGATTACCTCGTACCCCATTTTAACAACGGATACCGCTTCGACAAACCGATCCTGATCTACTGGTGTCAGGCGGTCTTCCTTTCGATTCTTGGAAATGGACGATGGTTCGGTGAATTCGCCGTTCGATTGCCTTCCGTTTTGGCCGCCGCCCTGACCGCTGGAGTCTTGTACCGCTTCGGTCGTCGGGCCTCACGCGAGTCGGTCGGTATCTGGGCCGCATTGATCTTTACTACCTCTC
This sequence comes from uncultured Verrucomicrobiota bacterium, assembly GCA_903835555.1. Taxonomy (GTDB): domain Bacteria; phylum Verrucomicrobiota; class Verrucomicrobiia; order Limisphaerales; family UBA9464; genus CAILNN01. The sequence goes on along the minus strand of CAILNN010000120.1, from coordinate 22,472 downwards.
TCCAAACCATTGTTCACGCCAAGATGGCGGTAGCCGATTTTGTCCTGATCCTCTTCATGACCCTAGGTGCGTGGGCGGGATGGGAGCTGATCGTGGACTGCGACAACACTGATGCAGCCCGCGGAATGCGAAACCGCTGGTGGTGGTTGTTCTACCTCAGCTTGGCCATGGCTTTTTTGGCCAAAGGACCTCTCGCCTGGCTTCCCTATTTCGTTGTCTTGATTTGCCTGCAAAAGAATCCGAGTGGATTGTCAATGATTCGCCCCATCTCTGGACTGCTGCTGATGCTAACGGTCGTTGGCCTTTGGGGAATACCCGCCTTGCTGGCGACCGATGGTGAATTTTTCCGCATTGGGATTGGTCGCCATGTAGTGCAACGGTCTGTGGGCACACTCGAAGGCCACGGGGCGTCTCATTGGCTCGGTTACTTGGCCATGCTGCCCTTTTATTTCGGCACCGTGTTTGCCAGTTTTTTTCCCTGGTCCTGGTACCTTCCTGCGCTGATCAAAAGTCGACGGGAAATCGTCAATCGCCCGCGATTTGAGACCTTCCTCCTGACTGGTATCCTCCTCACGTTCGGTATTTTTTCGCTCATCCGAACCAAACTTCCTCACTACACGCTGCCGTGCTTTCCGCTGCTCTCACTCTGGATGGCGGCTTATCTGCCAGTCGCCGATGGGAACCACCTCCCGTTCCGGCGCACATTGGTCCGTATGACCGCTTTCGCCTTGGTGGTCGGATGGATTTTGATCCCATGGATAGCGCCGCTTTTCCCCTCGGAACGCCTCTATCAACAGTCCGAATCGTGGCTTCGTCCGGACATGGAATTTGCCAGCCTCGATTACGACGAGCCGAGCTTGGTTTGGTGTTTTCGCCGAAAAATTCACGGCTGGCACCACCCGGTGCCGCCTGAAGGCCTGGCTCCATTCATGGCTCAGCCAGGACCACGCTTCTGTATCCTCCCAACTGATCAAATTCCCAACGTGCTCCATACCCTGCCCACTTCCTGGAAAACCTGCCGAACCGCCGGTCTCAACTTGGTCCATTTCAAACGCGTCGACCTAACCCTCGTCCTAAAGCCCGAGTAGATAGTGTTGTGGCCACCGAGTCCAAGGCGCTTCCCGTATAAAGGAGCAAGCAGATGTCCGCCAGGTCGTGGACTGCGCCAGCCCTCTGGCGCTTTGGCAAAGGCCGTGAAATCAACGGCAGCGTTAATTTTGGCCTGATTTCTGGCTCGCAAGAATCTGCGTTAATCTGTCAATCTGCGGCTTAATCTCACCTTCCCAGCTTCAACCCCTACTGCTGAATAAAATAACTTAGGTTTTCCAGCTCTATAGCCAGATTTACACTGTTCACCACCACCGATTCCGGAACCGTCAACATGGACGGCGAGAAATTCAGAATCCCCGAGATGCCGACATCCACCAATTGATTGGCTACCGATTGCGCGGAAATTGCCGGCACCGACAAAATCGCCATCTTTACTCCCCGATCCTGGATGATTCGTCCCAGATGCTCCATCTCGTAAAGAGGCACGGTTAGCGCCTTGTCACGCGGACGCCGGACATCCGCATCAAATGCCGCGATGATTTCAAATCCTTCCTGCTCGAATCCTCGATAGCTCAACAACGCCGTCCCCAAATTACCCACTCCAACCAGGATGACCGGCTGCAACCGATTGGTTCCCAGCAAATCCGATATCATCTGGGCCAATTGGTCCACGTCGTAACCAAGTCCCCGCGTGCCAAATTGACCAAAATAGGTCAGGTCCTTCCGCAGTTGCGTCGGTTTGACTCCCGCCGCCACTGCCAGCGCCTCACTGCTCACCGTTTGAAGTCGATTGCTTTTCAATCGATGGAGACAGCGCAGATAAAGAGAAAGTCGATAGATCGCCTTGCGAGGAATCTCGGGGCGGCTCGATTTATCGTTCTTTTTCAAGCTTATGAGACGAAGACGAACGTCAATAGTTCAATTCTCGGCCCTAGGCCGCGTTTTCAAAATGGCTTTGTCTATATGCGCCTGTTTTGGCCAGCAGATAGGCAAATGCATTCTGAAAACACGGCCTAGTAAGGCTGTCTTCTAATCGACAAACACAAATTCGTTCGCCGTCAAAAGTACCTGGGCATACTGCGCCCACAGCGATAGTCCGGCGGGAAAATCTTGAGGACCAGAAAAGTCCCTCCGCGCCTGCCAATCGCGAATGTTCAAGGACCGACCTTCAGGAATGGTGCGCAAATACCGAATCTTCGGTGCCCACTCAAAGCTGTCGGTATTCTCGTCTGCTTTCGGTTCGATAACGAAATCGAGCGTGTCACCCCGATGAACTTCCACCTCCGCCACATCGGTCGATTGTTGCCGGTGAAAAACATCCCAGTTGCCCAGTTGCCCCGACCGGCTCGAAACGATGCGCCCGAGCACCCCATCCCCGTGGTCGCCCGGATGGTTCAGGTGCCCCGCAATGGTCACAAAACCATCTGCCGGGGCCGTCCAGCGTCGAATCGCCGAATCAGCGGCACTATGCCCCGGGTGGCCACCCGCTTCATTCAAGTGGGTCCATTTGTCCTTGGACGACGGAAGCTTTTCCTCCCATTGCCATGCCGCCCCGGTGAAATGCGGCAGCCGAGTCCATTGCGTCACCCGCCCGGACCCGGCATCAAACCGGCCTGTCCCATAGCTCCAGGCAGCTGCAGCCGGCAGTTCCGGTGGCAGCGGTTCGGATGATCCGAGAAACCGATTTCCCAAATCCAACTCTGCGGCTGTCGGTTCCCGTTGGAATGCCAGACGGTACATTCGCTTGATTTTGTCGGTCGAGGTTTCCAGGGCCGCCAGTTCTGGATGCTGAGAAAAGGCCTCGGCCCGTCGGGCGATGAACGGGCTGTTCAAGAGAAACAACGCCTGTTGCGGAACAGTCGTTTGGAAACGCATCGGAGAACTGACGTCAGGTGAGGCAAAGTCGAATACCCGAAGGATACCCGGCAGATTCTGGCGATCGATATATCCATAGAGACTCCGGCGCGTCGACTCCTTGGTATCAAACATTTCCACTGGCTGCCCGCCCACCGTGTGGTCCAGTTGCCCGCTGACTTGCAGCAGCGAATCACGGAACGCCTCAAAATCCAGTCGCTGACGATTCATTCGCCACAACATCGTGTTACCCGGGTCAATGCGTTCGTTCTCCGCAAAACGCGCCAGTTCTTTGGCTTCAGTACCCGGATCGCTCGCCGCCTGATAGGCGTCCGTCAGCATTAAGTATCGATGGAGCTTCTTCAACGACCACTCATGGTCCATGAACCAGACCGCCAGATGATCCAGTATCTCCGGTTGAACCGGCGGATCCGACCGCACTCCGAAGTCGGATGGGGTCCGAACGAGGGGTGATCCAAAATGCCGCAACCAAACTCGATTCACCATGACTCGCGCCGTTAGCGGGTTGTCCTTGCTTGCGATCGCCCTGGCCATCTCCATTCGGCCACTGCCTTGCGCAAACGGCTTCCGGTCTGGACCTGCCAGGATCGCCGGCATCTGTCGTTTAACCGATGGTCCATGATTTCCCGGATTGCCCCGTTTGAAGACGACGGGTTCCGACGGTGTATCGTTGTCGAGCAACGCCATTGCACGCAAGGGTGCCCCCGGATGGGTCGCATCCAATTCGTCCAACTCCCGACGCAGGGTCCGTAGCTTCTGTCCCGTCGGAGTATCAAAAAAACGGTCCACATCCGCCAAGGCCTCCCGCACCGGAGAATGTTCAGATTCCAAGAGCAATCGAAGTTCTTCCTCCGCCGGATCATCCAGTTTAACCGGCGCGGGACGATGCTCCTTTTCGGCTGCGGCAACCGCGTCTAGCCATGCCCGAGAGGCCTTGGTCAGCAAGTCGCCATAGCGTTGTCCCACCTCCCGGAATTGCGTGGGCACTGGATTGGTCAATCCTCGCAGGATGGAGGCATTGATGGCCGGATTGTTGGTTTCAGCCACCAATCGTGACAAAATGCCCGGCACGGAACTGGCAAAATCATTCGTAGGTGCCGCAGCCAGCGCGAACCACGGCGCAAAAATCGGGTGCCGAATCCCTCGCCATTGCTCCAGACGTGACTTCCAGGCCGCTACTAATCCCGGATTCAAATTCCGAGTTCGGGCCAAGCTCTCCAGATTGGTCCAGTCCAGCCCAAGGGAATCTTGCGCGGCCAACAAATAATCTCCGACTTTTTCCCGGAGGGTTTTCAACACATCCGCGACACGTTCGGCGCGAAATTCATCCAACTTCTTCTGCCGCCGCATCCGTTCCTGCTCATACTCCGCCGCCTTTGCCGGGTCTGGATTGGGGCCTATCAGTGGCTTCTCTCCCGGCTCATGGCAACTGTCAAAAACCCCGTAGAGCGAGTAATAATCGGCGGTGGGAATAGGGTCATATTTATGGTCGTGACAACGCGCACAACCAACCGTCAACCCCTGGGTACCACGAAAAACCACGTCGATGCGGTCATCAATGATATCCGGTGTGTTATCGAGAAAGCGCCGTCCCAAGGTCAGGAATCCGAGTGCTGCCGTCGGCCAGGGGTCTTGAGCCGTGGCAATCTTGTCCCCGGCAATCTGCTGAATTAAAAACTGATCGTATGGCAGGTCCCGATTCAACGCGTTCACCACCCAGTCCCGGTAGGTATAGGAATGGCTGAATCGACGCTCCTGCTCAAACACGTAGCCTTTCGAGTCGGCGTACCGCGCCACATCCAGCCAGAAACGACCCCAGCGTTCTCCATAGGACGACGATGCCAACAATCGGTCGATCACCTTTGCATAGGCATTCTCCGTGTGGTCCGCGATAAAGGCATCCAATTCCGCCGGGGTCGGGGGTAGCCCGGTCAGATCAAAGGTCGCCCGACGCAACAGCGTTCGCTTGTCAGCGCGCGGTGCCGCGACGATTCCGGCGGCTTTCCGCTTGGCATTGAGGAATTCGTCCACCGGATGGGCTCCCGTACCCGGCTTGGGCAGCGGTGGATCGACCGGACGCGAAAAAGCCCAATGCTTGGCGGTCGACGGCACCGCTGCTGGCCCTCCATCACGAGGGTCCGGAGCTCCCATTCGAATCCACTCCTCCAGGGCAGCGATTTCCTCTGGCTTGAGCGGGTCTTTCTTGGGCGGCATCTGGTCCAAGTCCTTGGCTGTCCCCTTGACCGCTTGGATCAGCAGACTGCGTTCGGGCTTGCCCGGTTCGATGGCAGGTCCGGTGGTGCCTCCCTTCAAGAGTTCATCTCGGGTATCGAGGCGAAGCCCCCCCTTGATTTTCTCCGCGTTGGCCGCATGGCAGCTATAACAACGGTCGGCTAGAACGGGACGAATCTTGTTTTCAAAGAATTCGACCTGTTCCGGAGGCAAAGTGGCTGCGGCAACGCCAGTTCCGAGGTGCGCGCCAAAAAATGTCAGGGCATAGCCGACAGCGAGGGCACGAAGCCGTGAAAGAAAGATTTCGCGCACGACATTCACAATAAACCACAGTTTGGACGGATTCCAATTGAAGTCAAAACGGGAGTAGCCGGACGCGGAAGTCTGCAACTATTTCGAACCCGGAAGGGGGAAGTTTGCCTAAATAAAGGAGCAAGGGGATGCCCGCCAGGTCCCGGACTGCGCCAGTCCTCTGGCGCTTTGGAGACAACCGTGAATTGGACGGCAGCCAGAGTTCACTGGTGGGCTTTTCAGGTTCCAAGCCTAAAAGCGGTGGAGGACACCCGCACTCCAAGACGCTGCCGCGCGTCACTGAAGTCCGGGATATCCGCAAGGCCTCCAACGCTTTGAAAAATTGCTAAAATAAAAATGAACCTCCTCCTCTCGGCTTAAACGCTTTCAACCGTCTTAAAGCTTCTTCCCGCTCAGCTCGCGACAGCTTGTCCCGGACCGCCTTCAGCCTGGTCGCAGCATCGACTTGTCCGTTCGCCGCCGCTACCTCCAGCCAAAAAAGTGCTTCGACCTTGTCTACCGGCACCCCAACACCCAGGTCGTACCGCTGGCCCAAATCATACTGGGCGATTGCATTCCCGCCTTCCGCCGCCAGGCGATACCATTTGGTGGCTTCTACCTGATCGACCTTGAAGAAGCGTCCCTGCTCGTAAAGGAAGGCCAAGTTATATTGTCCAACCGCGCAGCCCTTGTCCGCCGAAGCCCGATAAAGTCGGGCCGCCTCAGCCATGTCCTTCGCCATTCCTTGCCCGGCCTCGTACAACTCGCCAAGTCCGGCTTCAGCCTCGGCATTTCCCTGAGCCACCGCCGCTCGATACCATTTCACTGCCAGCAGATAGTCCGGTTGGGTACCTTGTCCTTCCGCATAGCATTTACCCAACAACGCTTCCGCCGCTGCGTCACCCGCCTCGGCCTTCTTCTGGACCACCACCAAATCCACCACGGGCAACGGGGCAGGGGGTGGCGGCGACCCGCCGGGAGAACAGCCAGCGAGTCCCATCGCCATCAACCACACAAATCGCCTGGGAATCTGATTGGGCCGCCCGCAGGTGGCTGGGAGGAGCGCTTCCATGGGCTCCGTTAGGCGGAATGGGTATGGCTGCTATGGGCCAATTCCACATTGGTCTGAGCGTCCATGATCTTCCATTGCTCCGGGTGGAAGGTCAATTCAGGCCGGAAAGTCAGGCGAACGAAGAATTTCTTCTCCAATTCGATCAAGAGTTTTTCGTCCTCCGTCTTCAAGCGGTCCAAGACCGTCGGATGGCAATGGACGCGCAGGAGGAAGTCGCTTTCATCCCGCTGCCGTGCCTTCATTAAGCTGGTCATTTTGCGTTGGATTTCCACACTCATGCTCTCCGGACTTTTCACAAATCCGCGGCCACGGCAATTGGGACAATCGCCAAACATCGCTGCTGCCACCGACTCCGTATGACGTTGCCGGGTCATTTCCATCAACCCCAGTTGTGACAACGGCAGCACGTGGGTTTTGGCTTTGTCCCGTCGAAGATTCTGCTTCATCCGCTGGTAAACCGCCTTCTGATCCTTCGGTTGCTTCATGTCGATGAAATCGAGAACAATAATCCCCCCAATATTCCGGAGGCGAAGTTGTCGACCGATCTCGTCCGCCGCCTCCAGGTTGACCTTGAGAAGGTTTTGATCGTGGTCCTTGCTGCCTTTGTGACGTCCGGTGTTGACGTCAATGGCCACCAGAGCCTCGGTTTCATCAATGATCAAATAGCCACCGCTTCTGAGTGTCACTTGACGACCGAAAGCTGCCTCCAATTGCCGAGTAATATTAAATCTATCAAATATTGTTTGGGCTTCGTTGTAAAAAACAACCTTGCTCGCCGACCGCTTGCTGATGCGCCCGATGTTGTCTCGAATCCGTTCATACTGGCGACTGTCGTCCACCACGATCCGGCTGACGTCTTCGGTTAGGAAATCTCGAACTGTTCGCTCCACCAGATCCGGTTCCTGAAAGACACAGGATGGAATCGGGAGATTCTTGACCTTATCTTGAACCGATCGCCATTCCTCCAACAGAACCGCCAGATCGCGAATGAAATAACGCTTCATCTTCCCTTCGCCTGCCGTGCGGACAATGACTCCCATTCCCTCGGGTATGCTAAGCTCCCGCACAATCTTTTTGAGCCGTTGGCGTTCCTCTGTATTCTCAATCTTACGGCTGATGCCCGATTGATCGGAGGTTGGCAGTAGTACCAAATAGCGTCCCGGCAATGAGATGTTGGTGGTGACCCGCGGTCCTTTGGTTCCAATGGGCCCTTTCGTCACCTGGACAATGATTTCGCTTCCAATCGGGTAGAGTTTGGGGACATCCCGTTGAGTGATTTTGGGACGGTCCTTGCGCTTTGGTTTGTCCGTATCGCGCTCGACAACCTCGACGCTCGAATCGAATGAATTGGGAATGATGTCCCAGTAATGCAAGAAAGAGTTCTTCTCAAAACCGATGTCCACAAAGGCCGCCTTTAGCCCGTCTTCCAGATTCTTGACCTTTCCCTTGTAGATGCTTCCCACCAGCCGTTCGGTGTTCGTACGTTCAACAGTGAAATCCTCCAACTTACTGTCTTCCAGCACGGCAACGCGAGTTTCCAGCGGTTCAGCATTGATGATGACTTCAACCATCTTCTTCGGTTCGGTCCGAATCAATTTTTTGACCTTCTTGACCACCTGCTTGACCGCAGCCTTCGCTTTTTCAAGGATGGACTTAGGCTGTTGTTCAGTCTTGGCGGCGACCAATTCGTCCTCGTCCTCCTCGTCCTCCCCCACTTCATCCTCGTCGTCTTGATCCTCTACCTTTGCGTCCGATTCAGACGGGGCGGGTGCGCCCGGCCTTCTAAAGCTTTGATCACGACCCCGCTTGGTCGGTGCTTCCTTTACCTCCAATTCGTCGGCTGAAAGCCCCGCCGCCAAGTTTTCCGACCGGTCAATTTCAGCCTCATAACGCCGCCGATCGAAGACATCTTCTTCGACTGGCTTTTCATCGGTGGTTGCCTTCCGGGCGGCAGCGGCTGCCTTCGGGTTACTGAGACCTCGGGTTGGTTTGAAACGCATGGGGCCGCGGTTCTTACGGAACGAATGTTGACTCATGGGAAACGTACAGGGCGTTAATAATGGCGCCGATAGAGATGGATGTTTTGGAGGATGCCGATCGCGACCAACGAACACAGCACTGAAGTCCCGCCAGCGCTTAGCAGCGGCAATGGTATGCCCGTCACCGGCATCAACCGGATATTCATGCCGATGTTCACGAAAATATGCGTGAACAGAAGTGTCACGACGCCTGCCGCCAGAAGCCGTCCGAGGCGGTCGCGCGCCTCACCGGCTATCCGGATTCCTCGAAAGAGGACCACGGCATACAGGAAGATGATGGTGACACTTCCCAAAAATCCCTCCTCCTCGGCAATCACGGAGAAGATAAAGTCATTGTGCGCCCCGAGACGGGGCAAAAATCCGAGGGAATGCTGCGTCCCTTGACGCCAACCTTTCCCGGTCAAGCCTCCCGACCCGATGGAAATCATCGCCTGGTCCACGTTCACCGCCGTGTCGCGCATCAGCAATCGATTCTGACGGCGCATTTCGGGTGAAGAGCCCGGCGGGCTCGGGTCCGACACGTTGAAGAAAACCAGCAGTCGTCGGCGTTGATATTCCTGCAGCTTGATGAATTTCCAGCCCGGAGGGGCGAGCAATACGTCCACCAGGGCCAAACTGGTCACCAACAATCCAAATCCGACAATTCGGGACAGCAGTTTCCGAGGCACTCCGGCGACCAGCATCATCGTCAGGGCCATCGGCATGAACACCAACGATGAGCCAAGGTCCGGCTCCTTTAGAATCAAAATGCACGGAAGCAAGGCCAATCCCAATCCTTTCAAAATATTTTCAATCCGTCTTAGCTCCTCAATGGGACGGGCCAGGAAACTAGCCATGGCGAAAAGGAAAGTCAGCTTCGCCAGTTCCGATGGCTGAAAATTAGCCGGCCCCAGCTTAACCCAACGTTGTGCACCGTTCACTGGAGGCAGCAAGAAGACACCGAGCAGCATGGGAATGGTAATCCAGTATCCCACTAACGCCCAGCGAGCGATCCGTCCATAGTCGACCAGGCATAGCCCGCCCACAAACATCATCCCGACGACAAAAGCAATCAGGTGCCCCACAGAGCGATACCGCCACCAGGGGAGTCCGGCGGCACTGTCGGTATCCGCCGTGACCGAATGAATAAACGCCGACCCAATCAGGGCAAGCAACCCCACGGCCAGCCAAAGAGGCCAGTCAATGCGTGATTCGCGACGGTTGAGGGCAGTGTCCAACATCGTCAGCCCCCGGCCAGCCCTTTCGTTTGGCCCGTCTCGGCGTCCCGAAGATAGCGATAGATTAGTTTGGCCACCGGTGCGCAGGTTCCGCCGCCCGACCCACCGCTTTCAATCATCACTACCACCACATAGCGCGGAGCCTCGTACGGGGCAAAGCTGACAAACCACGTCACTTTGTCTTTTCTCCCGTTACCCTTGATTTCAGCCGTCCCAGTCTTCCCGCAAACAGCAAAGTCTGGTAGTCGCGCCGCCTTTCCTGTTCCTTCGTCATCCAGCACGTCGTCGCGCATGGCCGCACGAACCAACTCATAATAGCGGTGCGGAAGCCGAACTTCACCTCGCACCTGTCCCGCCAATACCCGCTCGGGTGCACCATCGGAAAAGAGGTCATACGGCTCGATTCGATGGACTAGTCGTGGATAAAAAACCTGTCCACCATTGGCAATGGCACCGATTGCGACCGCCATTTGCAACGGAGTGACCGTTATTTCCTGACCAATACAGATGTTGGCCAAATCGCCCTGCCGATAGCCCAGTCGCGGAATATCCTCGGTAGCAGGGAAAAATCCGGTCGCTTCCTCCCCAATGCCGATACCCGTTTTTTCACCCAAGCCAAACTGCCGCCCCATCGAAAGCAGTCGATCCCATCCCATGTGCAGCCCATAATGGATAAAGTAGCTGTTGCTGGACTTAATCAGCGCTCGCCGAAAATCATATTCACCCGGGGGTGCACGATCACCGATCGGGTGATTCCCAACGTAGTAAACCCCATGCCCCGGATCCGCCGGATTTGCCCTCACCGTAAATATTTCATTTGGGTCCAGGCCATTCTCTAACTGTGCCAAGGCGTGGATGACCTTGAATGTCGATCCCGGGGCATATTCTCCATAGGTCGCCCGCGAAAACATCGGACGCTCGGGTTCCTTATTGTGGAAGCTTTCCCATCGGGTGGTGGTGATCGGGGATAGAAATTCGGTTGGATCAAAACTGGGGGCGGACGCCATCGCCAGGATGTCACCGTTGAGCGGGTCCAGAACGATAGCGGCACCGCGTTCGTCCCCTCCCTTGACGGTGTTGAGCGCCTTTTCAACCGCACTTTGCAAATTCAGGTCGAGCGTGGTTACCACATTTCGCCCTGGCTGCGGTGGGGTCAGCAATTCCTCGCTTTGGTGATGTCGATATCCCTGGCTATTAACCTGAATCGCCTTGGTTCCCGCCGTTCCACGCAATTCGGCATCGAGTGATTTTTCCAGTCCAATGGCACCGACAAAATCCGGGAGGCGATAATGGTAGGTGATTTCTTCCCGGTCTTCATCTGGATTATCGTCCCGCTTGAGATGCCCCAACACATGGGCAGCGAGGGAACCATAGCGATAACTACGCACCGCAACCTGTTCCAATGCGACACCGGGAATGGCCCAAATCTGCTCCGTGATTTGGGCCACTTGGGTTGGGTTACAATCCGGTAGAATCGACAACGGAAGAAATCGTCGATTGAGGTAGTGCGAGTGCAGTGCTTCTTCACTCAAGACCAATCGGGTTCCCAACCGGCTTCCGACTGCTGCAACTGTGTTGCTGACAACCGTGTAGCGGGACTGCCGCTGAAGCATTTCCAAATCCACCGACGTCAAGCGCACTGTCTTGCTCCGGTGACGCAAATGATTCCAGAATTCGAGAACCCACCCTCCGGAAGAAGAGTCCCCCATCGCTTTTCGCCGCGCTGCCACGAATTCTCGCTTCTCGCGAAGATACTCAGCCTCAAATTGCGGTCGTAGTTCGTCCAAATAGAGGTCGAGGCGATAGCGGGGTGTATTTCCAACCAATTCGCGTCGATTCCGATCCAGGATTCTCCCTCGTAACGCGGGGACCCGTACCGATTTGAAACTTTGCGTTTGCAGGCTCGCCCGATAACGATCCGCCGACATCACCTGAACTCGCCACAATTGGCCCATCATCAACAAGAGTCCCAACAAGACACCCCAAGCCAACGCCCGAAGGGAATGGTCTCCTTTGTTGAGTTGCTCGAAGACGATCATGGAATTGGGCGTTCGTTAGTGACGGCCTCGGACGATTTGACGGTCCGGTCTGAAGCTGCTCTCCACCGGACGCGGATCGCCCAGAATCCGTTCAAGCCAGTCAAAAATCGCAAAGCAAATGGGGCAGGCCACGGCATTAAAGAGGCCGCTGAACAAGAGTTGCCAGCCGGTTACCCATCCTGAAATGACCGGACGATCACTGATGGTTAGAAGCAACAAGGTGGCCAACGGTACAAACGTACCGGCGGCCAGACCGAGAAAAATGCGCGCATAGCTTTGATCTCTCAAAATTAGATGCTGTCGCGCTTGGATTGCCATCCCTAGCGCCAACATCGGCAGGAAATGAAAACCAACTTTCATCGGCGACAGGGAGTCGAGGCTAAGACCGGCAAACAGAACTACTCCCAGAATGACCGGCCACGAGTGCGACAGCGCTGCGTGGACAATCAGTGCCGGGATTAGGCTCGGTGCCATTCCAAGCCATTCCGTGAGGATGGAAAACTGAGTCTGGACAAACACCGCCAGCCAGACCGCCAGGAATAAGAGAAAAACCGGTAGCCAGTTCATGGAGTGAGCACCCATACCTCTTCCAGTCGATTTAACGGCGCTCCCAACCGGATTCGGAGCTCCGTAGACAATCCCCCATCCACGGACCGCGTATCGACTATTTGCCCAACCGGTATCCCCTTGGGGAAGACCCCCCCATTTCCCAGGGTTGACACCGATTGTCCAGCCATCGCCGTAGGACTATGCTGCAATGTCCTCATCGTCACCAACCCATCCCCCAGGCTGGCCGTCCGTGCCTCTTGTATCGTGCCTGGTTCACGAGTTTCGTTGATGACCACCGATACCCCGCATTCAGGGTCTCCGATGAGTGCAACCTGGGAAAATGCCGGTTGTACCGACCGTATTCGGCCCACCAATCCCTCCGGCGTAATGACCGTTTGATTGGTCTGTGCCCCATGGAGGCTCCCAAAGTCGATCAACACGCTGCGCCACCACGTTGTCGGCTCCCGCCCAATCACCCGGGCTGCACGGCCTTTCCAGGGTGTGCGGCTTTGCCATCCTATCGCGGCGCGGAGTCGAGTATTCTCTGCCAGCGTATCGGTAGCCTGCGCAGCGGAAAGTTTGAGTTGGTAATTCTCACGCCGCAACCGTTCAACTTCACGGATCAGCGTGGACCGGGTCAATAAGCTGTAACTCGCGCTGTCCGCAATCTCTTGGGTCGATCGATTAAGCCCAAACAATGGGATGAAAAGAGCCGACACCCCTACCTTCAACCGGTCCGCCGCTGTCGGAGGAAGGTTTAGCAACACCAGCGCCACCGCCATGGCGACACCGGGCATCCAATAATGCATTCGTTTCAACACGCTCGTCCCATCCAAATCGGGGCGAACTTCATCGTCCGGGAAATCAGGAGGTCGAACTGGATGCCACTCGCTTCAGGAAGCTCAATTCCTGCAGCACCCGCCCGGTTCCCTCTGCCACCGCGCTTAGCGGATCGTCGGCGATGTGAACAGGCAACCCCGTCTCAAGCGCAATCATCTTGTCGATGTTTCGCAAAAGCGCGCCGCCGCCCGCCATCATGATCCCACGATCCACCAAATCGGCAGAAAGCTCAGGAGGACAGCGCTCAAGGGTAATCCGGACCGACTCGAGAATATTCGACAGCGGCTCTTGCAGCGCTTCTCGAATCTCTTCCGAGCGAACCGTTACCGTCTTGGGGAGGCCGGCCGCCAAATCTCGACCTTTCACCTCCATGCTGAGCTCCTGGTCCAAGGTATAGGCCGAACCAATTCGAATCTTGATTTCCTCGGCGGTGCGTTCGCCGATCATAAGGTTATGTGCCCGCTTCATGTGCGCCACGATGGTCTCGTCGAACTCGTCGCCTCCGACCCGGACGCTGCGGCTAAAAACAATACCTGCAAGGGAGATAATCGCGATCTCACAGGTGCCACCACCGATGTCTACGATCATGTTGCCCGCCGGTTCATGCACCGGCAGTCCCACTCCGATGGCCGAAGCCATCGGCTGCTCGATCAGGTAGACTTCTCGCGCCCCGGCATGGGTCGCTGAATCCTTGACCGCCCGCTTCTCCACCTCGGTGATCCCCGATGGAACGGCCACGACCACCCTCGGCGTTATCAATTTGCGGTGATGGACCTTCTGGATGAAATGCCGAAGCATGGCTTCGGTGATCTCAAAATCAGCGATTACCCCGTCCTTCATCGGACGAATGGCGACAATATTTCCAGGGGTACGTCCAAGCATTCGCTTGGCTTCCTCACCTACTGCCAAAACAGTGGTCGTTCCCGCCTGGATGGCCACGACCGACGGTTCTCGCAACACGATGCCCTGATCCCGGACATACACCAGCGAATTGGCGGTGCCGAGATCAATCCCGATATCGTTCGAGAATAGACCTTTGAGTTGCGCAAACATGGAGCGTGCTTACTTAGTACCTCCGCAAATTGGGGGACGTCCGCCTAGGGGGTCAAGGTAATCCCGGAAGAACCGATCAATTCCTCTCGATTCCTGCCAGGTTTTCTCCGTCAACCCCAAGGGGGTTGTGAATCAAAGCCCAAGGTTGGCCCGTCTGCGGGCCTACCCTGGGTGGTGGTTGGTAGATTCATTCAACCCCGAAGGGGTTGCGCAGAGGTGATGCTGCCACTCGTTGTGCGATGGTTTATTGCCCTGACGGGGCCAAATGAGATCGACCTAGACACCCATTACCGCTAAAACCGCTTCCCGAGTCGCAGCAACCACCAAAGGCTGAAAGCCCGAGACTCGTATCGCCGTGTCTGGGTCCTTCAGCCCGTGTCCGGTCATCGTAGCGCTAATCACACTGCCCTCGGGAATCTCCCCAGCCCGGACACATCGAATCAGTCCCGCCAATGGGGCCGCGCACGCAGGCTCCACCATGATCCCTTCCGTTCGCGCCAATAATTTATAGGCAAACAGAATCTCTTCGTCGCTGACGGACCCTATCAGGCCACCAGAATCCCGCGCGGCTTCCACCGCTCCACCCCAACTCGCCGGGTTCCCAATTTGAATCGCCGTTGCCACCGTTTCCGGGTGCTGAATCGGGTGCCCCTGCACAATCGGATCGGCTCCCGCAGCCTGCCAACCCATCATGCGTGGCAGACGCCGGATAATTCCTTCCGCTTGGTATTCCCGAAACCCACGCCAATAAGCCGTGATATTGCCCGCATTTCCGACCGGTAAGAAATGGAAGTCAGGCGCGTCGCCCAACGTGTCGCAGATTTCGAACGCGGCCGTCTTTTGGCCTTCAATTCGGACTGGATTGATGCTGTTGACGACTTCAACCAGCCCAGTTTCGCCCAATTCCCGCACAATCCGAAGTGCATCATCAAAATTCCCCCGAACGCTGACGGTCGTCGCCCCATAAAGAAGCGCCTGCGACAACTTTCCATGGGCAATTTTCCCTTCCGGAAGCAAGACCACACATCGAAGGCCAGCCCTCGCGGAATAGGCCGCCGCACTGGCGCTAGTATTGCCGGTGCTCGCGCAGACTACCGTCTTTGCTCCACGTGCCACCGCTGTCGTAATCGCCATCGTCATGCCCCGGTCCTTAAAAGAACAGGTCGGGTTCATGGCTTCATACTTTAGACGGAGGTCGAAGTTTCCTCCAATCGCCTTGACGAAGCCAGGGACTGGAATCAGAGGGGTGTTACCCTCCATAAGCGTAACGACGCGAGTGCTCTCCGTGACCGGAAGGTATTTGGCGTAGCGTCGGATGACTCCAGGCCATGAGCGATCAGTTCCGTTCGAGTTCATTTCTGTAGGCGGTATAGGGGGTGGAAACGTTCGGTCGATTTATTCAAATGGCTCAACCCGGAACATCACCGGCTTGGATTTGATCATCGGTAGCTGCTCAATCTCGATTAACACCTTCTGCATCACGGCATTGGTGGCGTCATGGATCATCAGGATGACCGGCACAACCTCGCCGGCATGTCCTTCCGGTTGGATAATCGATGATATCCCGATATGCGCCCGGGCCAGGATGTTGGCCACCCCAGCGAAAACGCCCGGTCGGTCCAATACGAGGAGTCGGACGTAGTACCGCGATACCACCTCTGCCATCGGAATTAGGTTGGCTTCCCGCGCGTGGGGTACAAACGGCGGCACACGCCGTCGGCAGCCGTGCACGAGGTCGAGCGCGGCATCGGCAAGGTCACTTAAGACCGAGCTCGCAGTCGGTTCCGCCCCCGCCCCCCGTCCGTAATAAAGAGTCTCCCCCACCACGTCGCCACTGACGGCGATGGCATTAAAGGCATGATTGACGGATGCCAACACGTGCCTGTTTGGAACCAACGCTGGATAAACGGCAATCTGAATGGCCCTTTGTCCCCTATTTTCCCCGGTTTGCCAGGTCAACTCTTTGACCATGCCCAAAAGCTTGATGGTATAGCCCAATCGGTCGGCAAACTGGATGTCGAGCGGAGTAACCTCTCGTATCCCCTCGGTATGGATGGTCTCGGGCCGCACCCAAAAACCGTGCGCCAGCGATGCCAGAATCCCCGTCTTATGGGCCGCATCATGGCCGTCGATATCCAGGGATGGCTCGGCCTCGGCATAACCCAATCGTTGGGCATCCCGCAGAACGGTCGAAAACTCTGCCCCCTCGAGTTTCATCCGGGTGAGAATGTAATTGCAGGTGCCATTCACTATGCCCGCTATCTGGAGAATTCGATTCCCTACCATCGATTCCCGGATGACCTTGATAATGGGAATCCCTCCGGCGACACTCGCCTCATAATAGAGATTGGTGCCGTGGCGGGCCGCCGTCGCGAAAAGCTCCTCCCCAAATGCCGATAACAGCGCCTTGTTGGCTGTCACCACCGGCTTCCCCAACTCCAAAGCCCGGATCGCGATCTCTCGGGCAACTGTCTTTCCTCCAACGAGTTCAAGAACCACTTGAACCGCTGGATCCTCGACCACACTCCGCCAGTTATCGGTGACAATGGACTCGGGAAATTCAACCAATCGAGCCTTTTCGAGGCTTTTGACCGCGACCCTCGAAATCTGAAATTCAACCCCGAGTCGGGCACCCAGAAGGGGGCCATTGCGCTGGAGCGTCGTCCAGACACCGCTCCCGACGGTCCCCCCACCAATAAGTCCGAGGTTTACTGAATGCATAAAGTGAGCGGGAACCCTGCCAGTCTGCATCCCACGGGACAATCCCCAAATAAATGCCCTGTTCCCTTTATCGTTCCCTCCATCGGTCTCATTGGTCCCCTTGGTCCTCTCTTCTACCGCTTGCCGATCCCCGACCGTTTCCTACTATCCCGCCCAATGAAACTGGAGTTCGCAAAAATGTCAGGTGCCGGGAATGACTTCATCCTGGCAGATAATCGGGATGGTCGATTGAACCTATCGAGGCAACAGGTCGCCCACCTTTGCCATCGGCAATTTGGCATCGGTGCGGATGGGCTCATGCTCTTGGTCCCGAGTCCCACTCCGGCATCCGATTGGGCCTGGCAATTCTGGAATTCCGACGGTTCCGATGCAGAGATGTGCGGAAATGGAGCTCGCTGTTTTGCCCGATACCTCCAGCGCCAAACGTCTTGGACGCAACCATCGGTTAAATTTCAAACTGTGGCCGGCGTGATTCAGGCCGATTTTTCCGGGGACCGTGTCACCGTCAATTTGACCGCACCCCACGGACTTCGTCTAAATGAACGCGTCAGCACCAGCCAGGGCGAATTAGTGGTTCATTCACTCAATACCGGCGTCCCGCATGCCGTCGTTTTCGTACCGGATGCCGATAAAGCGATGGTAGTGGCACTGGGAGCCGAGTTACGCTGGCATGAGCACTTCAAACCACGCGGCACCAACGTCAACTTTGCCCAAGTTCTTGGCCCCAATCACATCCGAGTCAGGACCTATGAAAGAGGCGTGGAAGGCGAAACCCTGGCCTGTGGAACCGGAGTTTCGGCAGCAGCCATGATCAGTTCGCGTGTCCATTATTTTGAGTCTCCAGTCCGAGTCCAAGTCCAAGGCGGAGATGAACTGGAAGTCTCGTTTAAGACAACAGCAGATGGTTTCAGCGACGTTCGACTGAATGGTCCCGCGACCTTTGTTTTTGACGGCACCATCGATCTCTAGTGTCGTGTTTCCGAAATAGCTTACAGCTATTTCGGAAACACGCCCTAAGAAAAAGCCGTCGAATACAACCGCAGTCCAAGACGCTGCCGCGCAAAATAGTTTTAGCGATTAACGAAGCGCCTCATCACTGCAAGCGAGGTTGCATTTCCGCGTCAGACCTGATTTGCTACGCGTACGTATGAATGCAACCTCCCCTGCGGCATCCCGGTTTACCTTGACTGCCTGGGTGGTCATCGTCATCGCGGTGATCGGGTTTCTCTTCGATACCTATGAGCTGTTGATGTTTCCGCTGATTGCCAACCCTGCGGTCGCCGAACTTCTCCAACTACCGCCCAGCCATCCCGAAGTTCGCGATTGGGTCGGAAAAATGCTCTGGATAACGGCCCTTTCCGGGGGCGTATTCGGGCTTTTGGGAGGATGGTTGACCGACCGTATCGGTCGTAAAACAGTCCTGGCCGGCAGTATCGCGCTCTATGCGTTGTCCCCCGTATTCGCCGCGCTAAGCACCAGCCTGGCCTCATTTATTTTCTTCCGCTCAACCACCTTCATCGGCGTCTGCGTCGAGTTCATTGCGGCAATCACCTGGCTGGCTGAGCTGTTCCCTGACGCCAAGCAAAAGGAAATCGTCTTGGGTGTCACCCAAGCGTTTGCCTCGTTGGGCGGTATTCTGGTGACTCAGGCCAACAGCCTCGTTTTGCAATCTGCCGCCACTCTACCTCTGCTATCCATTGGCGAGCCACTGAATGGTCACGCGAGCTGGCGCTATTTGCTGATGACCGGACTCCTTCCCGCTATACCGATTGCCCTCCTCCTGCCATTCGCGCCTGAGTCCAAAGTCTGGCAGGAACGTCGTCGTCAGGGAACCTTGCGACGTCCAAGCATCGCTGCGTTGTTCGAACCGGCCCTTCGCCGGACCACGTTAGTCACGGCAGGACTTTCTGCCTGTGCCTATGCGGTCGCCTTTGGAGCCCTTCAATTGACTCCTACTCAGATTGCCCCCGGCCTGCCCGATTTGTCGGAACAGCGGGCTGCTCTGAAGCCGCTCTTGATTGAGGCTGGAACACTCAATCAACAATTGGACGAAGCGCTGCCTGCATTCGCATCGGCGACGACTACGGTTCCCGGCCTAAAAGAGCTATCAGGCCAACGGACAAAAGCCCGTCAGGCGCTGACGGCTGCCAAGAAGTCCGTCGATGATCCCAAACTGGCCGATGATGAAAAGGCCGCAGCGTTGCAAAAGGTCGCGGGTCTGACCAACGCCATCGCCGCCCTCGATAAAAAACTCGGCGAACTGACGCAAGCGAACCCGGAAGCCAAAAAAGCCGTTTTGGCCCGGGAAAAAATTCTCGGACAACTGGCCGCCAATCGTGCCAAGCAGGATGCCCCGGATAAAATCCTCAAGGCCCGAGGCAACACCGTCCAATTCTACCAAGAAACCGGCGGCTTGGTCGGGCGAATTGTCCTCGCCGCTTTGGTGGTCACCGCGTTGGGACGCAAAACCATTCTGCGCTTCTTCCAGATTCCTGGACTGATCATCGCCCCGATCACCTACTACATCCTTTTCCGGAATAATCCCGACATGTTTCCATGGGCCATCGCGGTCTTGGGATTCACCACGACCGCACAATTCAGTTATTTTGGTGAGTTCCTGCCCAAGGTCTTCCCGGTTCACCTGCGGGGCACCGGGTCGAGCTTTGCCACCAACGTGGGCGGGCGAATGATCGGAACATCGGCGGCATTGCTGACGACCAAGGTGGTCGCCCCCCTCTTTTCCGGTTCAACCTACGAACAAGTAGCCACAGCCGCTGCCGTGGTGGCAACCTCGGTCATCGCCATTGGCTTGGTTCTCAGCTTCCTATTGCCCGAACCCCAGCCTCAAACAGGGGAATAGTCGATGGTTGCTGTCCAACTCGGACAATGCACACCGCACAGGCTGTGAAACAGAGTGGAAGCGGCGTCTCGCCGCTTTCCCACGCCTTTCCCAAGTCGACCAACAATGGGATGTCCGCCGGGTCTTTGACTGCGCCAACCCTCTGGCGCTTTGGAAACAGCCGTGAAGTGGACAGCGGCCGGAGTTTGCTCCCGGGCTTTTCCCGACCCGAGGCGGAAGCGGTAAGGCTGTGTGCCCGCCACGCTTCGTGAGCCACCGGAATCAATCCGATGGGATAACCGACAAATTATTTTACGACACGCAAAGACCCAGCGAACTTCCACACAGATAAAGGTTGGCGATGCATTCGTAGCTCAATTGGATAGAGCATTTGACTTCGGATCAAAGGGTTGCAGGTTCAAGTCCTGCCGAATGCACCACTCTCCATCAAGCGCTTACACCGATTGACAGTGTTCCGAGCGCGGAGATTCCTACTTGGCTGTTTTTTTTACACTAATTCAGACCTGATGCCAAAGCCGACTTCTTGGTAAAAACCCTTCCGACCAACCGGTCAAAAGTGGAATATACTCCGGCCAGCCCCTCGGGGGCTGAATGTGATAGCAAAGGGCAACGCCTCGGGACGAACCGCCTTAAGATTCCCGTCCATGAAGGGGCGCGATTTACTGGCGCGAACGAAATCAGAAAGTTGATTTTGTCCTCCAGGCGGGCAAGACAACGGTGGCGATTGAAGTCAAAAGTGGTGGTCGACGCCAATCCCTTACTGGCTCGGAAGCATTTGCCCGGCAGTTCGTGCCGCGCCGACTCCTGCTCGTCGTCGGCCAGGCACTCCGTTTCCGCCTGGGCTATCGCGCTGGGACTGACCAGGATACCCCGCCCTTCATATCGATTTCGGGTGCGGGACCAACGGACAACCACCGCGCGGAGTGGCGAATATTTTGATGCCCGACGTGTTAGCGCGGTGTTTCCCGACGGTAGGAATTCCAAGTGGCCCAGATCGGCACAGTCCAGACAAAGAGGTCGCTCCCCATCCATTCGGAGAAGATTTCCGTCGACTAACTCCTGACCGCATTCGGCGTACTTTGTGTCCCGACGAATGCTAAAGACAACAATGTCCTCAGAGTCCCCGGGTTGGTTGCCTTTTGGTTTCGGTTCCACCTTCAAATTCAATGTTTGACAGAAGGCGATCGACTTCAAATCAATGATCGAATGAACGCCGAGACTTTTTCACCCCAGCGCTCATAGGTATATTCATCAATCACCCGTTGTCGAAGGGCTTGGCCCCGTTTCCGATGTTCCGGGCGGGGTACCTCAGCCAAGCGTTCTAGTTCGCTCTTAAGACTGTCGGCCAAGTTGGCGGTTTCCAGATAGTAGGCGGAGTTGCCAAACACGGACTCGACCCCGCCGAGGCGCGTGGTTAAGATCGCCCGTCCACAACTGGCATACTGAAAGGCTTTGCTGGGAAAGTTGTTTTCGTTGCCGTGACTTGCCGGACGCGGGTTGACCAGCACATCGCATTCGGCCCCAAATCGCAGGCAATCCGCAGGAGTCTTCAGAAGCCCACGGAAACGGATTCTCGAATCGCTCTGAACCACTCGTGCCAATTCGTCGGCTTGCTTGCCATACCCACAAATGTCCAATGTCCCGGTGGACTGGGATGCCATGAAACTTTCCGTCAAAATCTGAACGCCAGCATAGGGTGATAGCGACCCGAAGTATCCAAATCGGATGGGTGCTGAAGAAGATGGGGAGTCGAATTCGTGAGCGGACGGATCTATTTCAAAAGGATCGCTCGCCCCAGGCAACCAGAGATAAGGAATACCCCGCCTCTGGAAGTGCGATTCAGCGCTCTGACTCAAGCCCACGCACCCATCGAAGAAGCGGAGCATGTCGTCATCGGCGTAGTAGAGCGGCTTCAAGCGATACCGAAAGCGTTTAAATCCACGAACACGTCCGCCGAGTTGCGGACTATCCTCCAAGTGAAGAATGATTTTGGGCCGATTGGGCTGGGCGCTGAGCCAACGAACGAAGTGATTGTAAACAGGGGTGAGATTGTAGACGAAAACAGCCTTCGGGTAGCCAGTTTGGGTGTACGTGTTTTGGTAGAACCGTCGCAACCGCCAAATCGACTGGAGTTGGTGAAAAAGTTCGGGCTTGCCTTCAGTCAGGGTGAGTTGACTGTCCAAACCGGAGGCCGGGTCCGCATGCGGCGGCGATTCGGCCAAGAACGGCAGGAGGTTGACCGAGTGAACATGGAGGTCTCGCTCCAGTTCATGGACCATGCGTGCGTGGTGTGCATGACTGAATGAGTTGACCGCAGGATGCAAGGCGGCGACTCCAGGGGGGAAGGTAAAGCCGAGGTAGAGAAGGTCGGGAGGATTGTTCACGGACGCGCGGATTGCAAAAAGCAACGGTTCTCTGGTATGGACGCAGATGTAGTGCCGTCCAGAAATCACTGCATTCGAATCGTGGTCCGCAAACACTTCGGAATCAATATCAGTCAGAAAAGCTTAGCCCACGCAAACGCCAGTATATTACCTTTAACGATCCCGCTTTGAAAGCAGCCGCCAAGCGCGATCCCAACGGTTTTGTCGCCGGTTTGAGCGCTTCTGCCACGCTGGACGAAGTTCAGCATGT
>CAILNN010000119.1 GCA_903835555.1 uncultured Verrucomicrobiota bacterium | reverse complement strand
CTTTTATCCGTGGCATCGCGAAGGTCAATACAGCCACTTGCTGAATGATCAGGACCGCAAGCACTTGAAGGATGTCCAGGAATTCAATCCGTATGACCTGTACACCAAAAGCCACGCCAAGCCGGACGCCAAGGCATTGCGCCCATATTACGAAGACCTGATTTCAGAATATTTCCCCGCCAAAGTTCGATGGTGAGGTATTTTCCTTTGTAGAGTTTTCTTCCGCCAATCTAGCCCATCTTTCGCAACTGGAGGAGATTTTCGTCAATTTTCGGGAATAAATCTTCAAAAAAGCCCGCAAAAGCGGGTCTGACGGAGCGAAAATGGGTTTGGTGCAGACCTGCCCCCTTCCCAGTGGGTAAAAAAATCAGATAGGCTACCCATCAACGTTTATGGGGAAGCCATTTTTGCACTGCCATCGTCGCGAAAAGAACGGCAAGAGCCACAGCTACTGGAGTATCGCCGAGAAGGTGCGCGGAGCACGGGGAGCGTGGGTCCAACGTCCATTGCTCTATCTGGGAGAGATCAATGCCAGCCAGCGGGAAGCGTGGACCAAGACGATTGAGGTTTTTGATAATGATCGTCAGGCGGCGACCCAACTGGCTCTTTATCCGGAGCAGCAATCCATCCCTGCCCATGCGTCGGACTTCGGAGTGCAGGTGCGCCTGAGTGAGTTCAGTTTGCATCGGCCACGGCAATGGGGAGCCTGTTGGTTGAGCGACCGGTTGTGGCGTCAATTGGAGATGGAAGAGTTCTGGAAAGAACGTCTGCCCGATTCCCGGGAAGGGACCAATTGGCGGCACGTATTGCAAACCTTGGTCACCTACCGGTTGGTGGATCCGGGAAGCGAGTGGCGGCTTCATCGGGATTGGCTGGATCGCAGTGCCATGCCGGACCTGTTGGAGGAGGACTTTGGTCTTCGACAGAAGGACAACCTGTACCGGTGTTTGGATAAACTCCTGGAGCATCGGCTGCCGCTCTTCCAACACTTGCGCCGTCGGTGGGAGGGGCTCTTTGGGGTCAAATTCCAAGTGCTCCTCTACGATTTGACCAGCACCTATTTTGAAAGCGATAGCGCTCGGGAGGAAGATGACAAACGCCAATACGGCTACAGTCGGGACAAACGCCCGGACTGCGTACAGGTGGTCATCGCCCTGGTAGTGACCCCGGAAGGCTTTCCCCTGGCTTACGAGGTGATGAGCGGCAATACCGCCGATAGCACCACGTTGCGGGGCTTTTTACAGAAAATCGAATCCCTCTACGGCAAAGCCGAGCGCATCTGGGTCATGGACCGAGGCATCCCGACCGAGGAGGTACTGGCGGAAATGCGGGCCAGCGACCCACCCATTCAGTACTTGGTGGGAACACCCAAAGGGCGGCTACAAAAGTTAGAACAGTCGTTGCTGGAAAAACCGTGGGAAGCCGTTCGGGAAGGAGTCCGAGTCAAGCTCTTGCCCGAAGAGGGGGAACTCTACGTGTTGGCTGAGAGTGAGGCTCGCATCAGCAAGGAACGGGCCATGCGCCAACGCCAACTCAAGGGCCTATGGAAACGGCTGAAGGAACTCCGCACGATGACCCTGACCCGAGACAAATTGCTCTTAAAACTCGGTGCCGCCAAACAGCTCTTCCCGGCAGGCTGGCGCCTGGTCACTGTTCAGGTCCCACCCGCTGCCGAAGGCCAGGAGCCATCCTTCGAGTTCAGCCTACGAAAAGACAAACTGCGTGAGGTTCGAAGGCGGGAAGGCCGATACTTACTTCGAAGCAATCTGAGCCCCGAGGAACCAGCTCGGCTTTGGGAGTTCTACATCCAACTCACCCAAGTCGAAGCCGCCTTCAAAGATCTCAAGCACGACCTGGGCTTGCGCCCAATCTACCACCAATTGGAAGAGCGCATTGAGGCTCACATCTTTGTTGCCTTCATGGCCTATTGTCTCCACGTCACCTTGAAAACCCATTTGCGCAAAGCCGCGCCCGGGCTGACGCCTCGGGCCGCTCTGGACAAGTTTGCTCTCATCCAAATGGTCGACGTTCACTTCCCCACCACCGATGGACGCCAACTGGTCTTCCGTCGTTACACCCAACCAGAAAAGGAACACAAAATGTTGCTCGCTCAGTTGGGTTGGAACCTCCCTCCCCAACCCCCTCCTCATATCACCTCTACCGGAAACCTCATCCAATAGTAGCCTTGGTGCAGACCTTTTGATTACCCACCCTTGTTTTCAACTACTTACAAAGAAAATCTCCTCCAGTTGCGAAAGACGGGCTAAGTCGCTTACACGCTTATGCCACGGAATTGGCGGAACGCCTCCGCGGTTTGCGCGGGGTCGCCGATGTCTTGGTCCCCCAGGATGTCGATTATCCGGCATTGCGGCTGGACGTCGATCGTCAGCGGGCGTCCCAACTCGGTTTGAGCGAGCGGGAGGTGATCCAGAATGTCATCACGGCGCTGACCTCCGATGGGATGATTGCCCCGAGCTTTTGGGTGGATCCAAAGACCGGGAACGACTACCTGCTGACGGTCCAGTATCCGGAGAACCAGGTCACCCGACTGGAAGACCTCCAATCCATTACCGTACGGGGTACCGGACAGCCTCGTCCGGCTCACTTGGACGCGGTCAGCAGACTCATGCCGACGCGCTCACCCACCGAGGTGGACCATTACCAATTGCGCCGGATCATCGATGTATATGT
>CAILNN010000118.1 GCA_903835555.1 uncultured Verrucomicrobiota bacterium | reverse complement strand
TTTATTTTCCAACTTCTACCCAGGGTAGGCCCCCAAGCGGGCCAACCCTGGGCTTTGATTCGCAACCCCTTGGGGGTTGACAAATTCCGAACAACTGGGTCGTGGTTGAGCCAACGATGGGTTTGGCGAGGATCCGGTGGTGTCGCTGCGCTCGACCACCGGCTGGGAAGCCCCTGGCTTCCACAAAGGGCTCCCAGCCGAACCAAAGTCGAATTAACGAACGGTGGTTAGCGTACCGTTGGGGTCGATTTCGATTTCGTGGGCAGGGCCGGTCAGCACGGTTGAGACCTTTTTACCTCCCGGCCAGAGGATTTCCAGCGTGGCGGGGTATTGGGGCTCGGGCATAATTTGGATGGCGGAGTCTTGGGATAGGTATCCACCGCCGGCGTGGATTTCATGGACCGGGTTGTTGGCTGAGGGGGTCTTCCAGCGTAGTTGGGCACCGATGGCTTGGGGATTGCCTGCGGTCCCTTTCAGCCGAACCCGGATGCCGGGCTTCGCCTTTAGGTTGTGGTACAGGCAGGTGGGGGCTGAGTTTTGGCCAACAACCAGATCGATACGCCCATCTTGATCATAGTCGGCAACCGCCACACCGCGTTGTTCCCCATGGCACACGATACCGCTTTCTTCGGGGGATACGGGAGCAAATCCGCCCCGGCCATCGCCCCGGAGCCAGAGTCCAACTCCGGAATTGAGCAACGAAACGGAATTGTTCACGCCGAAGACGTTCTGGGACAGGAAAACATCCTCGTTTCCGTCCCCGTCCAGATCGGCGACGGCGATTCCGTTCGCCGGACTCCACTGGGCTTCCATGGGGAGTGGACGTGGGGCGAAATGAGTTCCGCGGTTCAGGAAGACCGTGGATGCAAGGGAGGTTGCTTCCAGTCGCTGCATTTTCGGCGGAGTCGAGCCGAAGAGACTGGCGATGGTCGCACCGGTGAAATCGGCATTGTTGCGCCAGAGGTCACGCAATATCGGCCAGGTCTCCAGCAACGCGGCCCGGTCACGACGCGGCACTTCGGTTGTTGTTCCGGGCAACCATTCGGCTTCCAGGATATCGATGCCGCCGGAACCGAAGAAATCGCCGTAAAAGAGATGCAATGGCTGTAGGGGACTGGCCTTGTAGGGGCTATTCAGGCCCCAGTTTCCGGCAACCAAATCCAGTCGTCCGTCTTCATCAAAATCACCGACGGCGATACCGCTCCACCAACCGGTGACTGCCTCGAGGCCTAGTTCGCGAGTGATCTCTCGGAAGAGGCCGTGATCGTTATGAAATACGCGGATGGGCCCCCATTCGATGGCCAAAATTAGATCAGGCCAACCATCTGAATCGAGATCACTCCAGATGGCACCAGTCACCATTCCCAGGTCGGTGAATTCGCGTGCGAGCGCCCAACCGGCAGAGGTGCCTCGATACAAATGAGAGGGGATGGATTCAGGGTAGCGACCGGGTTGATACCGTCCTCCGACGAACATATCCAGGACGCCATCGCCATCAAAATCAGCCAGGCAAACTGGCCCCAAAACTCCTGGCATGACCGGCGCGTTGGAGGCTTTCGTTCCGTTTTGAATATTAACATCTTCGATATGACTTCGAGGGACTCCATCTGAACCGCTGCTCCCCTGCCCTACCAGCAGCCGATTTGTAGCCAAGCCGATAACAACCGGGCTAGCTTCAGGTACATCCATCAGCACCGTGGGCTTCACCCGCTCGAATTTCTGACCGTTCTGGTTGTGAAAAACCGTAGCAGCCTGTCCCCGGCCTCCGCCGACAATCAAGTCGTCCCAGCCGTCTCCGTCCAAATCAAACCAAGCCACTCCGGGTCCCAGTTGCCCCATGCGACGTGGCAGCAAGGGTTGGAGATGAAATTCATCCACCAAATTCTCCCGATGCTCATGGTTCAGCAGGCGGCTCACGTCTTCAAAGTAGGGTTTGGCGAGCCGCTTCTGGAGGTTCTTGCTCGATGGAGATGTCGTTGAATCGGCTGGTTCGTCGATCTCGTAAAGGCAGTTGGCGGTAACGTTTGTGATTTGCGATTTTTTGCCACTTCGCCAATCCACTTCGATAGTGAGTTGGTTGGTCCGTAATCCGGCGGCAAAAACGCGTTCAGGGTCATCTCCAGAAAGATAACGACCCCCTGAAATCATTTCCTGACTTTGCATGGGTACTGGACCGCCCAGCAGGCGGATTTTGGCACCAATGCCGTGGGTGTTAGGTGGCGGTCCCCGCAGACGCACCGCCACGCGCGGTGCGGCGGTTTCATTCCAAAAAATTCGAGCGGGACCATTCATGACATTGGCGATGACTTCCAATGCACCATCGTTATCGAGATCGGCCAGACACATCCCGTGGGAGACACCGATTGCGTCCAGTCCCCATTGAGTTGAGCGGTCTTCGAAGGTCAAGTCACCGTGATTGCGGTAGGCATGGGTGGGTTGGGGCAAACGCGGATATTCCAGCAGCTTGTAAGGAATGCGTTCCTTTGGCCATCGTCCCTTGGCTCGTATCCGAATATCCGCATCGTCATTTTGGGTATCGAACAGATTCCCTGTTCCAATGATGACGTCTTCAAAGCCATCTAGATCGACATCCAAAAAGATGGGACACCACGACCAGTCGGTGGCATCCAATCCCGCGTACTGTGCAATTTCGGAAAATGTACCGTCGCCACGTCCGACAAACAGGGTGTTCCGCTCGATTTGGGGTCGCTCAAATTTAATACCGGTATAGGGGCCATCCCCTCCGACATGATAAGCGTGTCGGATCCGTTGCTGCCGGGTGGAGCCGAGCATATCGAGAACCAGGAAATCGTCGATGCCGTCGCGGTTGAGGTCGGCAAAATCGATTCCCATCGAAAAAGTGGGAGTCACCGGCAGTGCGTGTCGGGCGATGGCGCGGAAGGTGCCCTTGCCATCATTGATCCAGATGCGGTCGGGTGTCCAAAAGTCGTTGCAAACGTAGAGGTCGGGGAATCCATCGCCATTCAAGTCGTGAAACATGGCG
>CAILNN010000117.1 GCA_903835555.1 uncultured Verrucomicrobiota bacterium | reverse complement strand
GGCAGGTCATCGACGGCTGCCCGACGGGCTACAAGAGTCGCGGATTCCATTTTGGGAACGGTGCCCTGAGGTGGGCTGGGGAGGCAAATTTATCGAGAAAGTTTCCATTGCAATATCTCGCGGATATTCTTCGCAAAGATCATGAGACACCCGACCAAGTTCTTCATCGCAATCTGGCTCGTCTTGGGAACCGCTTTGTCATCGATGGTCCGATCGGAAGATACGGCTGAACGTTGGACGTGGCCGACAGCCAACGGCAGCTTTGCCATCGATGCGCATGGTTCACTGGTGAGCATCACGCCGAAGGGTATGGAGCGGAACCTGGTGGCACAGGGGCAGGCGGCACCGGTCATGCAATTGAGAAGTGGGGGCAAATGGCTTCAACCGGAAAGTGCTTATTGGGCAGCCAGTGCCGGACAATTAACGCTTCAATTTAGCAACGCCACCGTAACGGTACTGGTGACAACCAAACCAACCCATCTCGGTCTTGAACTCTCGCGGATTGAAGCCAAACAGCCGATTGAAATCGCACTTTGGGGTCCCTATCCCATCGCCATTGGCGAGACCATCGGGGAAATCGTCGGAGTGGTCAGGAATCGGGATGATGCGGTGGGTATTCAGGCACTCAATGCGAAGACACTGGGGGGATATCCCACTGTTGAAAACGATATTGAAAGCGAATTTGGTGCTGATGACACGAGTTACTTCCCGGAACTACCGGCAGAATTAAAGAAGGGACAGGGATTTCGGGGAGACGTGGCGCGTCCGACGGCATTTGGCAGTGTGCTTCAGGCGTATTGTCGGAATCGTGATCACGAACGGGTGATCGCCAATTGGGGCCATGAGCACTACCACGTGCAGTCGTTTGCCGATGGCGGGGTGGTGGGGAGTCGGATTGCCCTGTTTGTCTGTCCTGAACCAAAGGCGCTTGAAACGCTGGGAGCGATCGAGCTGAGCGAGGGGTTGCCGCATCCGATGCTGGATGGGGAATGGGGCAAGACGGCGCGAAGCGCGACTGCGTCATACCTGATCGTCGATTTTGGAGAGAACAACATCGACCGGGCGATTGAGATGACCCGGCGAGCGGGCTTGCGGTATTTATATCATAGTTCCCCGTTTGAATCGTGGGGGCATTTCAAACTCAAGCCATCCCTTTTCCCCAATGGCTGGAATGGCTTCCGAACCTGCGTGGATAAGGCGCGAAAGGCGGGCATCCGGATTGGGTTTCATACCCTTTCCAATTTTATAACGCCATCAGATGACTATGTGACACCGAAACCCAATCGAGGGTTGGCCGTGATTGGAGCCGCTTCCTTGGGAAAGAATGTCGATGCCACGACTCGCGATTTGCCGGTGTCCGACGCCCAGTTGTTCACCGACAAGGCGACACTCCGGACGGTACGGATCGGGGATGAGTTGGTCCGGTTCAGCTCGGTAGCGACCAATGGTGCGCCAGCTCTACTTGGCTGCGAACGGGGAGCTTGGGGTACGACGGCGACGGTCCATACGACGGGCGATCCGGTCCGGTTGCTGTTAGACCACGAGTACAACGTCTTTCTGGGCGATGCGGAATTATCGCAGGAGATCGCTCGAAACATCGCCAATTTTTGCAATCAAACAGGAGCGCGGCAGCTATCGTTTGATGGGTTGGAAGGCAATTGGGCATCGGGCTATGGGCAGTATGGACGGACGCTATTTACCAAAGCCTGGTACGACGCGCTGAACGAGGAGGCGCGCGGGCAGGTAATCAATGACGCTAGTAATCCGGGGCATTTTAACTGGCATATCTATACCCGCATGAACTGGGGCGAGCCGTGGTACGCGGGATTTCGCGAGAGTCAGACCTTGTATCGCTTTAAGAACCAGGTGCTTTTTCAGCGCAACTACATGCCGCACATGCTGGGTTGGTTCGCGCTGCGCCCCAATACGAGCTTGGAAGATGCCGAGTGGTTGCTGGCCCGAGCGGCTGGGTTCGACGCGGGATTTGCCTTGGCCACTAGTCTCGCCAGCACGGCTCAATTGGAGGCCGACCCGAGCTCTGCGGACACCGCCCGCCAATTCGGAGCGACCACGGCCATTCTGGCGAGCATCGCGGAATGGGAAACGGCTCGAATGGCGGACGCGTTTCCGACGGAAATCAAGGCCAAGTTGCGGGATAACCAGCGGGAATTTCACCTTCAAGCCGTGGGGAAAGGTACCTGGGACTTGCGTGAAGCGACGGTCATGCGATTCAACTTCTCTTCAAAGGAAAGTGAGGGATCTGGATTTGAATTTGCCGAATCGGACAGTACCCAGCCGTTGCAATGGACGGTCAAGTCGGTTGGCAAAGCTCCGGTGACGGGACTAACGATCGAGATGGATGGTCATCCGCTCGTGAGCTTAAAGGACGTCTCCATCCCCGTTGGTGGAAGCTTGAAATATGTGGGCGGCGGGGAGGCGTCGATTACCGATGGGACATGGAAAGAGTTGGGCCGGGTGCCGATCACGCCGAAGCCAACCGCTTCAACCCTGGGGATGCGGCACTTGCGGATTGTGGGTCCCCTGCCCCAGGACGCGACGTTTAAGGTGGAATTAAGGCGATTGGGGCCGGAAACGAGGGTGGTGGGGAGATTGTAACTATGCCGCTACAGGAACGGTGGGAATTCGAGCCGGGGTCTTTACCTGACGCCTCACGGATTTGGACTCGCGCTTTTCTCAACGAACTTCCTGTTGCAGAAATCTGTTGAAATCCGATTCAATCTACCCAGTCCAGTGTCTCGCGATCCAATGCCCCTTTATTGAGCAACGTCGTCTCAATCATTCGGGTCGAAACCCCGAAGTATTCGGCAGCCTCTGCGATGTCGTCGTCGTCTGGTTTTTCGGTCTGGATTTTCTCCATCAACGCTTCGTACGGACACAAGAACTCCTGCGCAAATGCACGCTGAAACTGTTGGCGTGACGTCTTTGTAGTCGTTGCTGGGATCAGTCGCTCGTCGTTAATGTAGTAAAGGTGATCTCCAAGCATTCGACATCCAACAAAGCGGCGATTGGTTGAGTAAGGACTATTGATATAGAGATCGAATCCATCGCTGGTTTTTGTGCGCAAGGCGATCGGCATGGACGTAGGTGATTTGGTATTGCTGGTGAAAAGCGTCGGTTTCGCTCCCATTATCTTCGCCAATTCTTTGTTTGTGATTGGCTGTTGTTCCAGATTCCACTCCTTTCGGGCTTTCTGAGCGAGTTCGGTTGCAATCCGCCACGGACGCGCCTCATTATAGCATTTAAACTTTTTGGATAATGCTGGAAGTCTGGCTTGATACCCCCCAGAAGCCAACTTTGTCTTTCCATTGGCCAATTCAAGAATCTGTTGGAGTACCAACGCTGTCGAATGCCGCCCCTGTGCCGCGACTTCGTCCAGTGCTTTGCCTCCTATGTGCTCCTTGTCGTCCAAAAGCATCTGAATGAGTTCGGCAGGCGCCTCTGTAGGATCAAATCCGCAAATGGCCTCCAACCGCCGCCACCTTGCCAATTCAGGATCGCCCCGTTCAATCATTACTTCCGCCCAGAGTTGGGCAAGTTCACTGTTCCGACTCCCTTGAGAATGCAACCGGGACAGCACCAAAGTCAGGAAGTCATCGATCCCGCGTTCAAAGGCATCGCCACTGATTCGGGTATAAAAATCATTCAAGTAACGGACGGGGCCGAACACTCGTCCCCGGGTTGCCCGAGACGCAATTGCTATTGAGGCACCGTCGCTGGCAAAAAGGATGTTTGGCCAGCAATACCCTTCACCCGCAGCGGCAATTGAATGAGACATTCGCCAATCCACGTCGTTTCGCGAGTCAGGGGTCTCCGGTTCCCATCGGAGGCGCCACCAGTTAGCGGCAAACCAACTCGCCAATGTCGAAGCGCAGGCATGGACCCGATTCCTCACCGTGTTTCCCCAGGAATCTTCCAATCTAGTGAGGCAGATTTCGCCAACGCTGATCCCGATCGCACCGCGACAACTCTGGGAAACGTCCCTATTTCCAGTCGATGGCCCCCACCATTCGCATTCAATCTTTAGGGAATCATCCATGGTGTCTATTCCATTTATCGATGACCGATTGCCGGAAGACGTCATTTGTTTCTAAAGGATAGCCGTGATAAGTCCCGTTTCCAGGGTTTTCCAACTGAGCCTCCAGCGGAATTCCGTCTTTGGTCATTGACCAAATGTTCTTCGGAAACGCGGTCCCATCCCATGGGCTGACCATGCCCGCCTTGACCCCCAGTCGAAGCAATCTCAATGCTTCCTCCCGCCGAAAAACTTGAATCCCGTCGCAGAGGGACTTGTCGGCTCTAGGTTGAGAGGGAGGAGTTAGCCCAAAGTCACCGGGATTCCTCTTGTGCTCGGGATTCCCTCCGTAACGTACCATGGCGGCAAGCTTCTCCAACTCATCCTTTTCGGGTAGATTAGCAGCGAACCGCCTCTTGAGGTTAAACTTTTTACGACTTGAGGGCATTTAAAACCAAGGTTGACCATTGGATGTTATTCGCTCGACCAAGGGCGGGCTAGATTTAAATCGGATGGATGTTGGCGAACTTACCGGAATTTTCGTGGAAACAACTTCCATATTTTGGCAGCGGCGGTCAGCGGCAGGTGAACTTCAGGTCGGGATGAAGCCTCATCCATTTTGCGTCGACTCACACCCGACGTCCGCTGGGGGGCCTAGGACCAAAGATCGTTCCACCGAATAAATTCACAAGCTGTTCCTTGAATCCTCCGCGCTCGTTCCTAGAGTTCCACTGGTTGATCTATCCGAAATGAGCGATTTCTCCCCGTCCACGCCGCCCACACCCGAAGCCGAGTGGACCATTCCTGCTGCCCGGGCTCTTTACAACATCGACCGCTGGGGCGCGGGCTATTTCGATGTCAGTCCCACCGGCCAAGTGGTTGCCCGACCGCTGCAAAACGGCGTCGAAGTGACGATCGGCGATGTGGTGGAGGAAGCCAAGGCCCGGGGGCTAAAGCTGCCGTTGCTCATCCGATTCCAGGACATCCTTCGACATCGGATCGTGGCAATCAATGAAGCTTTTCGCGCCAGTATCGCCGAATTTGGCTACAAGGGAGCCTATCGCGGCGTGTTTCCCATCAAGGTGAATCAATTGCGGGAAGTCGTGGAAGAACTGCTCGATGCAGGAAAACCGTACAATTTCGGCATTGAAGTAGGGTCAAAGCCAGAACTCTACGCTGGCATGGCGCTCCAAGACCAACTGGGGTCGCTGACCATTTGCAACGGGTACAAGGACCCTTCGTTCATCAAGCTGGCCCTGCAGGGCATTCGCCTGGGGAAAAAAGTGATCATGGTGGTGGAGAAGATCGAGGAGATACGCCAAATCATTCTGGTCTCGCGGCAGGTAGGGGTCGAGCCGTTGATTGGGATGCGGGCGCGTCTCCAGAGCAAGGGGGCGGGCAAGTGGGCGGAAAGTGGTGGTGAAAACGCCAAATTTGGGCTAAGCACCACCGAATTAATGGCGGGCACGGAGCTCTTGCAGCGGGAAGGGCTGGGGCACTGCTTCAAGTTGCTACACTTCCATATTGGCTCGCAGGTGCCGGACATCCTGACGGTCAAGAAGGCGGTGCAGGAGGCGGGACGCATTTACGCGAAGCTTCACAAGCTGGGTTTTGCGGTGGAGTACATTGATGTGGGCGGCGGCTTGGGGGTCGACTACGACGGTTCGCGTAGCGCGTTTGAGAGTTCGATCAACTACTCGTTGCAGGAATACACCAATGACGTGGTCTATTATCTGGAAGACGTCTGCAATCAAGAGCGGGTTCCTCATCCGGATATTATCAGTGAAAGTGGGAGGGCATTGGTGGCCCACCACAGTGTCTTGATCGTCGAAGTGTTTGGGGCAATCGACAAGACGCCGCCGGAGCTGAATTTCAACTACACCGACAACGAGCACCGCATCGTCAAGGAGCTGCTCTACATTCGGGACAACCTGAACCGGCTGAATAAGCTTGAGGCGTATCATGACTCCCTGGAACGCAAGGAAGACGCCTATCAGATGTTCACCTTGGGAGTTCTCGATCTGCGGGATAAGGCCAAGATCGAAACCTTGTTTTGGGAAATTGCGGAGGAGGTGGTGACTTCTTTCAAAGGGCAGGCCTATATCCCGGAGGAAATCCGTCAGTTGGAGGACAGCCTTGGCCAGCAGTACCTGTGCAATTTTTCCGTCTTTCAATCGTTGCTAGACCATTGGGCGCTGGGGCAACTATTCCCGATCATGCCGATCCATCGGCTGCTGGAGCGTCCGACCCGGGAGGGTACCTTGGTGGACATCACCTGCGATTCGGACGGCCAGATCAACAAGTTTGTTGATCTGCGCGACGTGCGCGATTCGCTTCCACTTCATGAATTGAGGCCGAATGGGCAGGGATGGGAACCGTACCATCTGGGCTTTTTCCTGATGGGGGCCTATCAGGACATCATGGGCGACCTGCACAACCTTTTTGGGAGGGTCAATGAGGTGCACGTGTTTCTCGATCCGGATGAGCCAGCGGGCTATTACATTGAAGAGGTGATTGAAGGGAACACCATCATCGAGGCCCTGACTGCGGTGCAGTACGACGAGAACGAGCTGAAACGCCAAATGAAGGCGCAAGTGGACGCGGCCATCCGGTCCGATCGCATGAAACCGAGCGAAGCGTACCGGTTGCTGGACGATTATGAGCGGGGGCTGAAGGATTACACCTATTTGAATTTCAGTTAGGGGTCCTGGTGAATGCTCAGGCATTGGTCAAGAGGTTGGCTCAATATTGAAAACGCGTGGATGCCCGGATTCATCATTCGCCGGAATTACCCGGCTTGGCCCGGGTGGTCCGAGGGCTTTCGGCACTGTTCTGGAGTCTCCCCGCGGCGTTGCTGCTGGACGCCAAGATCGCCACAGACCCGACGTGGCATTCGTTTGGCTCTTTGCCATCGGCGGCCTTGAGTGGGCTGATGGTTTACGGGATTCGGCAGCTTCGCTTCTTCCAGTCACAGGAACGCATCTGGATTGCATCCATTGATCGGGCCGAAATTCTTAGTTGGCTGATTCTCGGCCTGGCTCCTTTTCCGCTTTGGTGGAGTCGAAACCCTGACGAACCATTCCTGACGCGGAGTGTTGTCGTCTTGGTCTTTGGCGGCCTTTTTTTTGTATTGGCGTTGAACCATGCCCTCTACCGGTTATCCCTGATGATTCCCGACGAAGTGGTGCGACTGGAAACCCGCCTTTTCTCGCGGGTGAATCGGTTGCTACTGGTCTTGCAGATCGCGGTAACAGCCTCGTACTTGGTCTTGCTACGGGAACGAAGGGATTTACCCAGTGCCTTGGTTGATGTGCTCGGTACCCTAGAGGAGGCCAAGCCGTGGCTGGTGGTACTCTTAGTGTTGGTGCCCCTGGCGTTGACCATGACGCTCATTTGGAAGGCGAAGGATGTGATTTTGACGAGTGTCTTTCAAACGTGGGAACAGGGGACATCGGATCGTCAATCCCCTCGACTTCCCTGATTCAGACTTCAATTTGTCGTTAGGGCGTAATTTATGAATGTGCGAACGGTGATTTATCCCGGCAGCTTTGATCCAGTCACCCGGGGGCATTTGGATGTCATTGAGCGAGCTTCCCGGATATTTGATCAGGTGGTGGTAGCGGTCGCG
>CAILNN010000116.1 GCA_903835555.1 uncultured Verrucomicrobiota bacterium | reverse complement strand
GGAATCGGGTTCTTTGGAACAGCAGCCGTCATCGATCTCAAGGCGGTTGACACGGGATTGGTTGAGGCCTACGTCGGTCCTTCACATGGCAAAGCATCCACCGGGACCCCGACCGTCGTCACGGTGGATGGCGGCGATGTTGCCGTTAGTGCGACTGGCAATTCTTCAGTCCAAGCAAAAACGGGAGCTCTGAGCATCAGCCTCCTCGGGGCTTTGGCTGCCACCAATGCCGATGCAGAAGCGTCCCCAACCGTGCGGGCCTACCTGGGTCAACAAGCCCAAATCGTTGCCCCCCGTGGAAAGGTGACCTTCGATGCCGCCGCCGAGCGCGTTTCAGCCGTCGCCGACGGATTTGCCGTCGCCGCTGCACTCGGAATTGGAGTCACCAACACCGGTGTTACCGCCAAAGTCGACCCGAATGTTTTGGCCACCGTCGATTCCGGATCTTCCATCGATGCCGGGTCGGTCGCCGTGAACGCGAGGGTCGATACCGACTCCGCCGGCAATCCAGAGACGTTTGCTTACAATGGCGATGCCGTCGCGCCAGCTTATGCCAAGATGACGTTGGGCAGTGGGGCTGTCGGTGCCGCCATCACCGTGGGAAGCGGTGTTGCCGATAACGCGCCAACCTTGGAGGCTGGCCTGGCTTCTGGAGCCGCCGTCACCGCCGCTGGTGCCGTGTCGGTGATGAGCAACTCGCTGCAAAGCGCCCAAACCAAGGGCCTGTCCGTCGCTGTCGCGGAATCGATTGCTGGGGCAATTTCGGACCTCAAATCGACTTCGGCTGGATCGGATACGACCTATTCATATGGAACCGTCAACGCCGGCTCGCTCAACGTTCAAGCTGTCGTATCAACCTCCACCTCCGGAAATGCAGAGACCGTCGGTGCCGCTGTTTTGGGAGGCTACAGCGGCCCAAGGTTGACCACGACCACGACCACCTCGGTAACGACGACGCTCGGCGGCATTGTAAACACGGGCGGAGATGTTTTTGAAAAGTCAGATGTCACATCGTCCTCGGGCCTTACCGGCTTTGGAATTGCCGCGGCGGGCGTCGCTGCTGTTGGCATAGCATCCGTCTCAGCTACCGACAGCCCGATCCTCACGACCCAGGTGGCCGATGGTGCCACCGTGACTTCCCGATCCGGGAATGTGACCATCCAATCGCTCCACAACTCACCCGACCGTACCGGTGCACCAATTTCTTCTCCCGATTCCACGGCGTTGGGGGCACATGCCGAGGTTAAAAGTATCAGCGCGGCACTCCTCGTTGCCGTGGACACCGCCAATGTCACCGCGACGGCAGATTCCAACGTTCAAACCAACGTGGCGGCGACAGCCAATCTCCGAGCTTTGGGTGGAACCGTCACCGTGGAGGCGGACTCCGACAATCTGGCAGCCGCCAAGTTTACCTCGGCGTCGGGGGGGATCGTACGGGTTTCGACCGGAAATCCCACCAGCGAAGCAGACGGTTCCACCACCGTGAACATGCTCGGCAGTGTCAAGGCCGACGATGGCAGCGCGGGTGCCTCAGCGCTGATCGTTTCATCGAACGGCTACGCTGTGTCGTCCACGCAACTGAACAATGCGGGCGGAGGCTTGGTGTCGGTGAGTTCGACTTCCGCAAATGCCAACTCGCGCCCGACGACGATGACTCAGATTGGCAGCTCCGGGAACATCGATCGAACTATTGGCAACACGACCATCGAAGCGAATGGCTACAGCGCCGCCAATTCTGCCAGTAGTTCCGTGAGCGGGGGTCTGGTCCGGGTGGATACCTTCTCCTCTAATTCCACGACCACGCCCAGGATTGGTGTCCAGGTGGCACCCGGTTCTAACATCCAGGCTGGCGGAACAATAACGGTTCAGGCCAACCACAATCATTCTTCCACTCCCGTATCCGATGGTTCCTTCAACGCCTCGGCTTCTCCATCTGGTGGGGTGGATGCGGTTAATAACACAATTACCTTTGCTCTACCGCCAGGAGTGCAACCGGGAAATGTCGTCACCTATGACGATCAGGGTGGCCTGAAAATTGGCGGGCTAACTCAAGGCGGCCAATATGGCGTGCTCAAGGTTGTCGGCAATTCAGTGACGCTGGGTGCATCGATTTCCAAGATCGATCCAGCTACCGACACCCTCTCCTTCAGCGCACCCCACAACTTGCAAACGGGCCAGACGGTCATTTACTCCGTGGATGCTGGTGGGACTCCTGCTGGTGGTCTGACTCCGGGCGCGAAGTACACGGTCAATGTCATCGACTCCAGCACGGTTAAGCTGCTGCCCCTGGGAACGTCACCGATCAGCGTCACGGTCAGTGGAGCAAATGTTGCCGCGAATACGATTAACATCCCGAATTCCTTCCATAACGGCGACTTGGTCACCTACCGGACCCCGGCACCCCTGACTTTCTCCTCCGGGGACGGCTCAACCTCGGGTGATATCAATATCGCTGTCGATGGCTCGGGTATTCCAAAGACAAGTAATAATAAACCTGTTTACACCGACGACAATACCATCTTCCTCGGCTCGTTGACCACGGACAGCAGTGGAAACGTGATATCCGATATCGGCCACGGTCTCTCAACCGGTGACGCAGTCATGTATACTCCGCCCGATGCGAGCCATTCCATCGTGGCCGGTGGTGCGGGTATTTATTATGTGATCCGCGTGGATCAAAATCGCATTAAGCTCGCCGATTCTTATGCACACGCTGTTGGAGTCCCGGCGGGATCGAATAATAATCCTCCGGCCATCCCAGTCACGCCTTTGACGCTGAATGCGTCGGTCGGGTCAGGACGTCAGCAACTGTCATTGGTGTCCTTGTCGGGCCTTGTGGCGGCTGGTAATGTCCAGTTTGACCCGATTACGGGGGCTAGTACGTCTGCGTCCGGCAACTATTATGTCGTTAATGCGACGGCGGGATCATTCCAGTTGGCGAGCACGCAAGGCGGTGCGCCTATCGCTGTCAACAACTCGATTCAACATGGCGGTGCCAATACCTTTGCAACCGAAGGTGTTGCCATCACCAGCACCGGTTCGGGTGCGCAGGGTTTGGTGATTCCGCTGGTAAGCGCCGGTTTGGGGACCCAAAAACTAACCCCGGCCACGGGTGGGCCATCGTCCGGGGCATCGCTGGGCAATTGGATTGCGAACGCGAGCGGTTCTGGATCGGGCGGCGGGTTTGTGAATGTTGCCAATGCGCACGCCAACTCCAATGTCAGTCCGACGGTCACCAATGACATCGGCTCAGGGGCACTGCTGACGGGTGGCAACATCCTGGTCACCTCCGACAATGAAGGAGGAGCGTCGGCGTCCTCATCCAACAATGGCGGCGGCTTCGTCTCGGTCGGAACCGGCGATGCCAACAGCTCGGTGGTCAGTCAAACGACTACCACCGTGCATCAAGGGGCTGTTCTAACGGCCGACGGCAATGTCGAGGTCGACTCCAATGCCGGTTTGAATTCCAGCGCCGATTCTGAAGTGGGCGGTGGAGGCTTTGTGGCCATCGGTCACGCCAATGCTGGAACCACCCAAACTCATACAACCCTAACCATCGTAGATGGCGTGCTGAACGCGGGCGCCTCGGCAATCGTCCAGTCGGTGGCCCGTTTGAGTGGGTCAGCTTATGCCAATTGCCCGGCCGCTGGATTCGGCAGCGGTGCCAACGCCAGCGCGACCGTCACCGAAACCGCAAATTCCCTGACGCAGACGGAAGTTCAGGGCGATGCCCGAATCACCGGAACGCATGTCGTCGTCACTGCTACCGTCGCCTCGACCTACTTCCGGGCTACTACCGACGCCACCGCCGGCGGCTTCGGTGCGAGGTCGGAAGCCGATTCAACAACCGATTTGGAGGGGACAACGAGAGTCCTTTTGGACCCTATTATCGGATGCGGAGTCCAATTGGATGGCACCTCGGATATCACGCTGAATAGTATCTACAATTCGATTGATCTCTTCTCATCAACGGATTCCGCCTGCCACGCGTTTGCCGGCGAGGCCCACGCCAATTCGACGATCACCGACAATGCTTCGGCTCGCATTGACGGTGAGCCTCAATCGGTGCTGAAGACGGCCGACCTTTCAGTCAATGCAAATCAGATTATCAACCAGTTCGACCGGAACCGGAATCCCCACGGTGGCTTCTTAGTGGGGCATTACAGTGGCGGTGATTCCAATTTCAACCCACAACGCCTCATCTATTGGGAATCCACTGTGATTCTGCTTGGGGCGGCAAACCCCGAGTTGGTCGTCGATTCGACCGGCAAGATCACCAAGCTGTCCAATGTTGTGGTGCTGGACGACCAGGGTAACGCTTATCATTTGGGAGACACGCTTCCCGCCGGAGCCAAGATTGAGGTTCAAAACCTCCAATTTAGCTCCAATGGGGCCGCCAACTTCAATGCCAACCATCTGGACAATGCCCCGGACGGCCAGATTTGGGGCAACGCCGGCAGGTTCATCATCCAGGATACCTGGGATTCTGTCCTGATACAGAACTCTTCCGACCGTGACCTCGTAACTCACGGTATCGACGTGGTCAACAGCAACAGTAGCGCAGTCATCACGGTGGCCGTCGACCATGTTCCGGGTCCGGTCAGCAGTCCTTCAAACGGGGTCTCGTTGGGGAATCCAGGGGCAACTTCCGGTTCTACCTTCGAGTTTGACCTGCGTCACAGCTTCGTTTCCACCCTGCTGCAAATCTTGAACCTGCAGCCCGGCGGCGTGGTTTCCTCGGCCGTGGTGCTGGCTGGCGGAATCGGTAGCTCGGGTGCGACCATTAACAACCCGATTGGAACTACTCAAATCACCAACGAACGCGGAAGCGTGGTGGTCGACCCGAGTTTTGGTCTGCTACGCACCAACACCCTCGAAATCAACGCCGAGGCCACCACTCTGGTCCCGAATGGAGTAACACCGGGCGTGGCCTCCATTGGGGCTCATACGGTCGTCAATGATCAGATTACTGCGCGTACGCCGCTGCCAATCGAATTGGTTCAGTACGCCGATGACCCCAATAACGGGGCCTACTTGGTCTGCCCAGGTTCAGCACCGGCACCGACCGTTCACCCGGTTAAGCTGAACGTGGAAGCGGCTACCGATGCCGTGCTCGACGTCACGGTCGTGGACCGCGAAAACCAAAGTCCGCGTCCGTTGGCAGTGACACTCGATTCGATTCGCGCTGGCAACGATGCCGACGTCCTCATCCACGATTCGGTTCGGGAACTCGCCGTTGGGAGTCTTGGAGCGGTTGAAGTGCGCCTGGTCTCACCAGCCAACCCAACGGAAGACGGGTTCTTTAATAGCCATTTCCGCCCCGATACCACCGGACAGGCAACCGAACTGGGTGCTCTCGGCTCCGGACGCACCGCCATCGATAGCAACTACACCGTCACTGAAATCCGCGCCGGCAACAATATCACCGTCGAACATCCTTCGACCGCGACGAAGATCAATCTAACGGTCCATAGCGATGTCGACGCCACGCTGACCGCGCTCCATGCCCCTGCGGACCCGAACGCGGTGACCCAGCTCTCAACCTCCGACAACGTCGGTAAGATTGATCTCGGCACCAATGGCTCAATCATCGATTCCGAACTGGTAGGTGACCTCCGCGTGGGCACGATTGCCTCGACCGCAGGAGACGTGACCTTGAGCACCACCACCAATGGAGCTTCCATCTTCGACGTGCTGGGCACCGACGACGATGTCGCCCGGGTGATCGGCAACAACATCACCTTGACGGCTTCAACCGGGGCCATCGGCTCTCGCGACAATTACCTGGAAATTGATTCCGCCCACTCTGCTCCAGGCGTGCTTATCGCCACCGCCCAAGGCAGCATATTCCTCGAAGAAACAGCCGGATCGCTCAGTCTGGCTTCGGTGATATCCACCCAGCAAGACGTCTCACTCTACACGCTCACCGGTGCGATTCTGGATGCCAACCCGGGCTCAATCGCCACCGTCCAAGGTCGGAGCATTGATTTGTTTGCCCAAGGCGGCAGCATCGGAGTCGCCTCCGCCGACGGCTCGACCGATCTAAAGATTCGCACCAATCTCCCCACCTCCATCGGCAAACTACCGGGCCGCTTGTACGCCTACGCAGTGGGGACACCCGATGACGGCGTCTACATCACCGAGACCATCGGCGGCCTTTGGATTCTGCGTGCCGAATCGGCCGATTCCAATGTGCGCCTCACCATCCCCGGAACCACGACCGCGCAATCTGGAAACCTGACTCTCCTCGGTCCGGGTGCGACTCTGGATGGCTACACGACCATGTCCCTCGGAACGATTGCCGCCGCCGGTGAAGTTCGACTTCTGGTCGGTGGGAATGTGGATACCGACGTTCAAAGCATCATCACCGGCGCAACGGTCTTTATCTTTGGTGATTATCAAAACCTGGTGCCCGGTGTCGGTACCGTGATGCACTTCCGCGGCGAGGTAACCGGTCATTCCACCCAAATTTTCGGCAATGTGAATGACGATAGCTTCTACTTCGACCAGACTAAGTTGGGCGGCCAGACCTATGTCTACGGTAGCAACAGCGCCACCACCACGGCGGCCGGCGACGGGAATGATTATTTTGAGGTCAGTCAGCTCCAGACCATGGACACGTTCCATGTCGACACCAAACCCGATGCGCTCCAAGGCCAACAGGTCCGGGATACGCTGCAGCTGGATGGTCAGCAAGGAAGTGACACCTACGTTGTCAATACAGCGGGAAGCTTGGTTGCGGCACCGCGCGACTACATCATCAATGTTTTGGATACGGGAGCGAAGGATAATGGCTCCAACACGCTGATCGTAAACGGATCAGCGGATCCCGATGTATTCCTACTCCGGCAGATGACTTTTATCCCGGATGCGAATTCGACCACTCCGGCCTTTGTGGCGCTGCTCCACGGCACGATTCAGGACGCCTTGAATCAAGTTCGGCAGGATGTCGAACGAATCAATTATGACGAGAACATCAACGGTCGCCTCGTCGTCAACGGCGGAGCCGGTAATGACTACTTCGCGGTCGACGGAAACAGCGCGCTGACCACGCTCGACGGCGGGGCAGGGGACGACACCTTCCAAATCGGTCAGCTTTACAAAGGTCAGCGCCAAGTGCCGCAGGTTTCCGGTCAGGATGTTTTCCCGACCATGCTGACCACCAAAGGCTGGCTCAGTGATGGAGCTGACTTTGCCCTGGTTGCCATCGGTGGCAGCGGCAACGACCAGTTCCACGTCTACTCCAATCAAGCCGAAGTCCGGTTGGAAGGAGATGATGGCAACGACTACTTCGAGGTTCGCGCCTTTGTCCAGGCGGACCCGACGACCGGACAGCCCATCCCCACATCGGTCAAGAACCAGTTCCTGTACACCATCAATGCGCCCGTCACGGTGGATGGCGGCACTGGTAACAACGCTTTGGTGGTCTTTGGAACCGAATGTGATGATAACTTCGTCATTACCAACGACGGAATCTTTGGTGCTGGTCTCCATGTGAATACGCCCAGCATCCAGTCCATCATCGTGGATGGCCGGGAGGGGAATAATCATTTCTACACCCTCGGAGTTCGATCCGGAGTCTCCTTGCAGATCTTCGGCGGAGTAGGCTTTAGCACCATGAAGGTGGGTGGCCCGATCTCGGACCCCATCATCAGCCGTGATTTGGAGGGCTTTAGTCTGACTGAAGACGCTTCCGTGGCCTCGGCAGATGCCATGTTCAATCAGAAACTTTCCGATGGAGTCGCCGTTCACGTGGCCACCCAGGACAACGGTCAAGTTGTCATCCAAGAGAATGGCAATTCTACCGTTGTTTCCGAAAACGGAGAGACCACCGCCTCCTATACGGTCAGCCTGGCGGCAGCCCCGAGTGCGACCGTATTTGTTGACCTCTCGGCCGCCGGAGCCCCGTCTGAGGCTGCGGCGTTGGGTGCAAAATCGATTCTCATCTCGCTGGATGGTGGCGTGACTTGGGGATCGGCAGGCGTGCTTAAATTTGATGTCGGCCAAACCAGCCCCCAGACGGTGCTGGTCAAAGCAGTCCACGATTTCGTGGCCGAAGGCGAACGCTGGGTGGCCATCAGTGCCACCACCCGCAGCGACGATGCGCGCTTCAATCATGTGGCGGTGCGCAATGTCAATGTCGACGTCATCGACGCCGACCAACCTGGACTCGTGGTCCACCTGAACAGCCCGAACCCAACTGTCGTGGAGGGCAATCCTCCCAACGGGGTGACCGATTCCTACACGCTGGCTTTGGCACAAGCCCCAATGCCCGGAACCCAGGTCACCGTCACCTTGTCCAGCCAGGATCAGCGCATCGGTTTTGGTAGCGCGGACTCTCGATTCAACGCCGCCAACGAAACAGTGACATTTGATTCCACCAACTGGATGAATCCAGTCACCATAGTCATTTCGGCAGCAAACAACGGCCTGGCTTGGTATCGTTCGATTGCTGAAATTAGAAATGTAGTCGGGGGAACCGATCCGGCGTACAACAGCTACTTTGCGTCCGTTCCCGATGTCTTGATACCGGTGACCGTGGTGGATGCCAATACCGGGGGCACGGTGGTCCAGCAGCCGGTGGGCGATCCAGTCCTCGTCGCTGGGCAGCCTGGAACGGTCGACTATTCTGTCAGGCTCAGTTCACAGCCGACGGCACCAGTCAAACTGACCTTCGGACCCGATAACTCGGTCTTGAACAACGCCGCTTCGGTGAAGGGCAATGCCAGCCCGCTGTCTGCCCCCGTTTCGCACGGCTTGGTCTCCCTGGCATCCTTCAATCCCACCAGCCTGACCGTCCCGGTTGGACCGGCATCCCCATCGAAACCCAATACACCGGTTCAAGTGCTGCCAATTTCCGCATCACCGTCG
Source organism: uncultured Verrucomicrobiota bacterium (assembly GCA_903835555.1). Classification (GTDB taxonomy): domain Bacteria; phylum Verrucomicrobiota; class Verrucomicrobiia; order Limisphaerales; family UBA9464; genus CAILNN01. The sequence continues at coordinate 6,093 of CAILNN010000116.1, read as the reverse complement.
CTCCGCGTCGCCCTACACGCGCCGATTGTGAATCTGTCTCAGGGCCCACGCTTCTTCCCCTTGGGCGTACCAGCCAATCCTCCTCTTTCGGTCGCGTCCGCCGTCGCGGGCGATACTCGGTTCGATGCCGGTACCCAAGTCCTGACCTTTGGTGCCGCCGATTGGAATGAGCCGTTTGTCGCCAGTATTTCCGTCAATCCCAATGCAAACCTTGGGGACATTTCGCAACCCCACAAGCTGTTCCCTCTTCAGTCCTTCGTCGCCAACCCGATCCAAGGACTCCTGGCCTTCGACTGCCACTTCAGTCCCATCGACTACACCCCCGCCCAACCCTTGATGCTGCCACCGGAAACCAATCTCGGGCACTGAACGACGATATCCGCCGGGCAGCCTGAAACTGAAATAGAATTTACCTTTTGCTGAAGGGACGAAATCTTCTTGCTAAACCCGATTAATCACTGAATCGATGGATAACTCTGGTCTCGTCCGTTCAGCCGACAAATTGGAAAACTTGTGCTCCCACCGACGCGAAGCCATTTGGGGGCACGCCAAGGCGCAACGACGCAAAGGGAGAAGGGGCAATCCGACAGATATTGCGACCAAATCTGGAGCTTGAAATTTTTTGACCCTGGTTGTACTGTCTCCTGAGTGAAGCTATCGATCCGATTGCTGATCGGTCTGATCTGTACGACCCTGATGATCAAATATGATCATCGCATGGGAATCCTACTAAGAATGCCGATCTTGGCGGTTATGTTCGCAGCCTATCTTTTAGCCTTTAAAGATTTGTCCGATCGTTTTGCCGCCGTTCGTACTCCCCGATTGCGCTATTTAATTTGGATAATGATCGGTTTGGCGCTCTGTCCCACTCTCGTCTACGTCGTCGCAATCCTGATTCGATAAGAGTCCGACGAGGGAGCATATTGCGACGAAATACGCGACCGATGCGGTTAAATTGATAAAGAGAAACCTATGGAGCGGACGCCGACCACACAGGGAGCTGGACTTTCTCGATGTCGAGTTCGGTGGAGTTGAGGTTAATGTAGACGGTCAATTGATCTGGTCGCGCCTGGGAAAAGTCGAGCTGCCAAGGGCTGTCGCGACGGAGTTCATCGTTTCGGCCGCGGTAGAGTATGACGCTCATTCCCACGCCCGGGATGTTGCGGATCGCGGCGAGGAAGGCGTTTAGCGAGGCGGCATCGCCGGTGTAGCTCAGGCGCGTGCCCCAGTCCGGTGGCCAATGACTCACGATGCCATCCACGAAGTTAAAGCGTTCGTCGCGGACAACGGCGAGAATGACTTTAGTCTTGGTCGAGTCGTAATTCTTGGGGAAGTTGATGTCGCGTCCGATAGTGGTGCTCAGCGCTGACACGGGCAGCGGGCGCACCAGGCAGAGGCACATCACGAGGAGTAGGAGGAATTTGGAGTTCATAGGGGAGGCAAAAGGGCTTCATGCCCTTACAACAACGACAACGCAGGGACCCACGAATCCTTAGGCCGTGTTTTCAAAATGGCTTTGTCTATATGCGCCTGTTTTGGCCAGCAGATAGGCAAATGCATTTTGAAAACACGGCCCAGGCGGAATTGTTCTAGCGAGTTCCCGCCTTTTGCCTTTTCCTTTCAACCTTCGGATTTCGATTTCTGGAACCTGTCAATCTGCGGTTAAAATGCTTATAGGAAGAGGGTTCCACAGCTCCCCGCCATTTGACCGAATCATGCTTTCTGCCTCACGGACTATCAAACCACCGCCGCCACTGCCGTCGGTTCCACCCATTTACCATGCTCGCGGATTAAATCGACCAATCGGTCCACGGCTTCGGCCTCGGGAATATTGAAGCGAACCGGTGACTTACCTACGTACAGGTTGATTTTATTCGGCGCACCCCCCACATAGCCAAAGTCGGCATCCGCCATCTCGCCCGGGCCGTTGACGATACATCCCATGATGGCGATCTTGACCCCCTTGAGATGCTGAGTGCGCACTTTGATTCGCGCGGTGACCTCTTGGAGATTGAACAACGTGCGCCCGCAGCTCGGGCAGGCCACATAATCGGTCTTGAACGACCGGCATCCGGCCGCCTGAAGAATATTATAGGCCAGACGCAGCGATTGTCCGGCACCGCTTTCGTTCCGGACCAGAATCGCATCGCCAACGCCGTCAGCGAGAAGCGAACCAATATTAACCGCCGAACGCAGCAGCGCGGCGTCGGGCGTCCACGGGACCGATGGGAAGCTCAAGCAGTCCTTGAGCAGGATCGGGTTATGGCGTCCCGCTTGATGAAGTCGGGTGGCCAGCAGACGAAAAGCGGTAATAGGAGGTAGTGGAACCGAATCGGCGACCGTCACCCACTGAGTGTCGCATGGAATCGAGTCGAGCGTCTCGACTCGCAACGGGTCCAACTCCAAAAGGTTCAACTCCTCATAAATGGCCTCCGGCTTCACATCGGCACCCGGTGAAATACGAGGAGCGACCTTTTCATAAGTAGCCTGGGTGACAACCACCCGAACCGTTTGTTCACCACCCCCCTTGGTCTCTCCCAAGGCGGACTCAGCTGCGTGGCGGCGCTGAAAGTTGAAGGTGTCCCACGGAACGCCGATTTCAGGCAGAGGCGTTTTGGCGTTGCAAAGTTCGGGAAGATTTTGAAGCAAGTCTCGACAAACGGTGATTTCGCGTGGGCTGTCTTCGGTCAAAGAGACGCGAATGGTATCCCCGATGCCGTCCGCCAGCAAAGAGCCTATCCCGATGGCAGACTTGATTCGTCCGTCTTCGCCCTCGCCGGCTTCTGTAACCCCAAGGTGCAGCGGGTAATTCCAATCCGGCCCCAATTCATCCAACCGAGCAGCCAACAATCGATAGCATTCAATCATGACCTTCGGATTCGATGACTTCATCGAAAACACGATGGCGTGAAAATCGTTCTGGCGGCAGATGCGGACAAATTCCAGCGCGCTCTCGACCATCCCGAGTGGCGAATCGCCATACCGATTCATGATTCGGTCCGAAAGCGAACCGTGATTGGTCCCGATCCGTAGTGCGCGGCCCAGTCGTTTGGCCTCCAGGACGAGCGGGGTGAATTGGTCTTCGACCCGACGCAATTCGGATTCGTATTCAGAATCGGTGTACTCGCGGACGGCGAATTTCTTCCGATCAGCGTAATTGCCCGGATTGACCCGCACTTTCTCCACCCACTTGACCGCTTCCATGGCTGCTTCCGGCTTGAAGTGGATGTCCGCCACCAAGGGAACCCAACAACCGCGCTGGCGCAGTTCCGTGGCGATGGCTTCGAGGTTGGCCGCATCTTTGACCGTCGGTGCGGTAATGCGAACCAACTGGCAACCAACGGACGCCAGTTCGAGGGTCTGGCGGACACATTCCGCTGTGTCCATCGTGTCGCAGGTGAGCATCGATTGGCGTACCACCGGATGCGCCCCACCGATAATAACTCCTCCACGAGCCAGATCGCCAATGACGACCTCACGGGACAACCGACGGGAATAATTCCAAACCGAAGAACAGTACTTCATGACGCGCCCCTGTAATTGGCGGAAGAACCTGCTGCCGTCAACCCAGTGAAGCGAGGGATTCGAGTTGTGCTATTTTCCAGACGAAGCACCAGTCTCTGTTGTTTTGGAGGAATCAGGGCTGGTGCCTCCGCTGAAAACGGTTTCTTCAGGGGCCACTTTACCACGTTTTCCGCCACGGCCCCCCAAGTCGCGGACGTCAAACGAAGTCACGTAAAGGATAAACCCGATCACAACCACCGCACCGCACGTTTGAACCCATCGGACGATCGGTTCGCTGAGTGGGCGCCGCCGGACCAATTCTGCCAACGACAGAACAATGTGTCCGCCATCCAACATCGGAATCGGCAAGAGATTCATCACCGCCAGGTTGACATTGAGCAGCACACTAAACCACAGCACCAAGCGCATCGCATGCTCACTTTGAAATAGGGTGAAGTAGGTTCCCAAAATACCCACCGGACCCGAGAGTTGCTGGGCTTTGATCTCGGTTTTTGGCGAAATCAAGGCGCTAATGGTGCTGTACATGTTTTCCAGCACCCCGCCGACTTGTTCCCACGGCAATGGGTGGGTCATGGTAATGATTGAAACCTGACTCCAGCCAATACCCAAGCGGGGTTGAGTGACATCTTCGCCCTTGACCGGAAATTCAGGCGTTGCTGCCAACGAAAGATGCTGCCCGCTGCGTTCTACCTCCAATTGAATGGGACGAACCCCATTGGTCCGAAGGATATCGACCACGTTCAGCGGATGGAAAATCGTTTGTCCGTTGATCGAGAGAACCAAGTCTTGCGGTTTAAGCCCCGCCCGTTCTGCGGGGCTCGGTGAAATGACTTTTCCAACCACCGCCTTTTCAGCGGCCTCAATGCCCAATTGGCGGATTTTTTCCCGTTGCCACCCTTTCACCGGGTCCTTGGAGGGCAAGAGGTCCACGGTTTTTCGTTGCCCCGCTCGCTCGTACTCCAAATGAACGGTCTTCGCTTCACCGATGGCAATCTGCCAAGCCACCGAATCGCCAGTCCCCATGAACCGGCTGACCGGATGGCCATCCACCGACACGATTTTGTCTCCAGGCCGAATATCGTAATGTGTGGCTGGCGACTCTTTATCGATAAAGCCTATCACCGTAGTGGATTCCGCTTCTCCAATCGGGGTTCCTATTAGCCAAACAGCTGTCGCAAAGATAAACGCCAGAGAGAAGCTGAAGAGCGGGCCGGCAACGGCGACGATGATTTTGTCTACTGCACCGACCGGACGCATCGGTTCGCCGGTATCCATCACCCGTCCTTCCAGGAACTCCATCGGAGCCATCTGGGGCAGGGAAACGAATCCGCCGCAGGGAATCGACCCGAGGGAAAAGTAGACCTTGCCGATCTTTTTCTGAATCAACGGTTTTCCAAACCAGATGCTAAATCGGTCCACCACCATGCCACGCCAGCGGGCAGCCAGGAAATGCCCCAATTCGTGGACGAGAATGATGAAGTTGAATAAAATCACCACCTCGACCAACACCCCTATAAAGCGCAGCACAAACATGAAAAGTCCCTCGAAGAAAGCCAGTTCTATACCAATTTGTAGGCGTCGGGGAGTCGAAAGTGTTCAATTTTTCCGTTCGTTCCGCTAAGACATACCCATGGCCTCACGTCCCCGGTCCGAAGCTCTTTTCAAAACCGCCCTGGAACATCTGCCGGGCGGTGTTAATTCTCCCGTCCGTGCCTTCCGTGCTGTGGGTGGTTCTCCATTTTTTGTCCAATCCGCTGCCGGTGCTTACTTACTCGACTTGGATGGGAATCGATTGCTGGATTTTGTCGGGACTTGGGGGCCTGCAATCCTCGGCCACGCTCATCCTGCCATTATCCGGGCGGTTCAATCGGCCGCGGAACGGGGTACCAGCTTCGGAATTCCGAATCAGTTGGAGGTGGAAATGGCCACTCGGGTCAAAGCATTGGTTCCCAGTATCGAGAAAATCCGCTTCTGCAATTCCGGTACCGAAGCCTGCATGTCGGCCATTCGTCTCGCCCGCGGGTTTACCAACCGCGACCTCATCATCAAGTTTGACGGCTGCTACCATGGGCACGCGGATTCTCTTTTGGTCAAAGCAGGTTCGGGTGCCCTGACCTTTGGGCACCCCGACAGCGCCGGAGTTCCCGCCGACTTTGCCCGGCATACACTCGTCCTGCCGTTCAACGATGAGACCGCCATTCGGGCCGCCTTCGCCGAACGCGGCCACGAAATCGCTGCCGTCATCGTCGAAGGCGTTCCCGCCAACGCCGGCCTCTATTTACCACTCCCAGGTTACTATGACCTCATCACTGCTCTCTGTCGGGAAAATGGAGCCGTTTTCATTTTTGACGAGGTCATGACGGGATTCCGCTTGGGTCAGGGTGGCGGTGCCCAAAAAGTCTATGGATTAACGCCCGACCTCTCCTGTTTTGGCAAAATCATCGGGGGCGGGCTTCCGGTCGGCGCGTTCGGCGGACGGGCTGAAATCATGAATTATCTCGCACCCCTCGGTCCCGTCTACCAAGCGGGAACGCTCAGCGGAAATCCGCTGGCCATGGCGGCAGGCTT
>CAILNN010000115.1 GCA_903835555.1 uncultured Verrucomicrobiota bacterium | reverse complement strand
TCTGTAGAGTAGCCAACCTGATTTCGTGCGATTGACGCGCCGAGGGAAACCGCTCCGCCATTACCCGATCCAACCCCGACCGACGCCGCGATGTTGAGGACCAACGCCTCAATGGAATCCGAGCTGGAAGCCGTCACGCTGACGTCGCCGCCGACAGTGAGATGACTGTTCGAGGCGAAGGCATTGGATTGGTTCAGGATGGTGTTGGACGCGTAGGCGCCCCCGCCTGCGAAGGCGACTCCATTGTTGCCAGCCGCCACGCTGACCGTGGCAGCAATCGCTTTGGAGTTGATGGTGGCCGAATCGGTAACACCCACCTGAACCTTCCCGGTTGCGCTGGCAGGTTCCGCGACCGTCGAGCCAACGATCGACGCGGTCAGAGAGTTTGAAATCTGGTTGATGGCGACGGCAGCCCCGATTGCAACGGAGACGGCCGTGCCACCGCTTGAAACGCCCACGGACAGGGCACCACCGGCAGCGACCGCCTGGATATTGGAAGAATCAGACGTGGTGACGGACAGGCCGCCAGCCGCGACTTCGATGGCCGAACCGCCGCTGATGGTTGCTGTGACCGTGTTGGCGACATTGTTCAGAGCCACACCACCGGCACCCGCGATGGCTACGGCGGTATTGGTCGAGATATTCAGGGTGGCCGTAGCCGCCACCGAATTGGTGGTGATTGTCGATTGGTCGGACGCCGCCACAGTCAGGCCGGAAACCGGGCTATTCACGGTTCCCACTTGCGATTGGTCGACTTGGGCCAAGACCGTGTCGCCAATATGATTGGCGGTGACTGAAATCCCGACGGTTGGCGTGACAGACGAGCCTTGGGACAACGTCACACCGAGGGCACCGGCACCGGATTCAGCGGAAATAGAAGCGATATCTGAAGCCGTATCGGATACAGCCGCCGGGGTCTGAACCGAACTTGATTCGATGACGGCTTCGACGGTGTCATTGACATCATTGCCTGAACCGGAGCCAGCCCCCGCCAGAGAAAGGCCGTTACCCTGGGATTTGGATATTGAGCCGGAAAGGCCGATGGTCCAGGTGTCGATGGTAGCGGTTGATTTCGCCGTTACAGATACCGCGCCGGTGCCGGTCACCTGAGAATTCTCGATCCGTGCATCCACCGTGTTGGCAACGCTGCTAATGGCCATCGAGGCTCCCACGGCAACAGATACTTGAGAACTCTTACTGAGTGCAAGGGCCAGCGCTGCGGAACCAGCGGTGGCGTGGATGCTGGAATCATCCTCGGCATCCACCTGCAATCCGCCATCGCCGGTCGTAATCTGACTTCCATTACGGACCCGCGCACGAGCGGTCGCTCCGATCTGATTGCCGGAACCAGCCCCTGCGCCGCTGATACTCAAGCCCTTCCCCTGCCCCAGGGCGGCACTGGCCGAACCCGCAAGAGTTACGGCGCTAATCATTGGCGCGAGCAGGGCGGTAACCGCCACCTTGCCGGCGGTGGCGACTGTTGAATGGTCAACATCCGCAGTTGCCGTGCCGGTCAATTGGTTAACGGCAAACGAAGCTCCGACGGCGAAGGCATCGGCATTCCCCTGATTGGGTTTGGCGATGGCCAATGCCACACCACCGCCATCGGCCACGATGGTCGAATTATTGGAGGCATTGACGGTCACCGCGCCGGTGGCGGCCGTGATCGAGGTGCCATTCCTGAGAGTGGCGGTGATCTCGGCATCCACGTCGTTGACCGACCCTGAACCGGCCCCGGCACCGGCGATTCCCCCGTTGGAATTTCCGGTAACCGCGCTGGCGGCACCGCCGACTGTGAAGGCATTGATGGTGTCGGTCGAAGCGGCCTGGACAGACACCCCCCCCGCGCCCTTCAACTGAGCAACAACACCATCGAGATAGGCCTGGGAGGTATCGCTGATATGATTGACGGCTGCGGCCACGCCGAATGAGAGGGCCGTTCCACTGCCGGAGCTTCCGGAAGAGGATGGCTTGACGATGGCTAGCGACAGACTTCCAGCGATGGCGAGAATGTCGGAAGTATCGGTGGCGGCAACCGAGGTTCCGCCGGAGGCGAGCAGCAGGCTGTCTTGATTCAGGAAGGCAGAAGTGGTGCTGGTCACCCGATTGATCGAGACCGAGCCGGCCAGGGAAAATGCAGTATTGCCACCGCCGCCGCTGGAACCGCTAGATCCGGGACTTTGTGATCCGCCCCCGGCAAGGGTTCCGCTGGCACCGGCAGCCAGGGCGTAAATACTTTCATTCCCTGCGGCCGTAACCGAAAGCGCGTTGTCCGGCCCGTTGAGAGCGACCGAAGCATTGCTTAGATTCGCCTGAGTGGAATCATTTATCTGATTGAAACTGAAGGCCCCCGCCAACCCCACGGCATTCTGGCTTCCCTTGGGGTTGGCGATAGCCAATCCGCCGGTGCCGGAATAAATCGCGGAATCGTTTGATGCCGAGATGGCCAGGCTGTCCGCAGAAATCGAGGCTGAGCCCTCCGTCGATGCCTGGGTCGTGTCACTGACCAAATTGACTGACACAGCCCCGGCGACAGACACTCCGGTCTTGGCGGGCATGGATTGCTGCTGCTGAGGCTGTTGGTCACCAAACAAGATGGGAAGAGATTCTCCATCCAGCGGATCGCTGGTGGTGGTGGAACTGTTTTGCGCCTGATTACTGACACGTGACCCTGCCACGGCGAGGGAGGTCAACGACCCGTCGTTCAGCGCCTTGACGGTCACCCCCTGATCGACATGCAACTGGGACGACCCAGCAACTACCGAACCACCAGCGGGGCTGTCACCGACCGTGGCCAGCGTGTTCCGAGTGACGTCGTTGATTGCAACGCTGGCACCGACACCAACCGCCTGACCTTTGGCAACGCCGCCCGACCATCCGGCGGTGGTTTCCAGACTTCCGGCATAGACCGTGGCCGTGGGAGAGACAACGGCGGCACCGCGATCGAGAAGGGCTTCGGTGTCACTCTTCTGTTGCAGATAACTAAACGTTCCGGCAACCGCCAATTGACCGGCAACGGCACCCGATTGGGCAAGATTGATCAAGGCCAAGTCCTCCATGGCCTTGATATTAAAGCCACCCTGAGGGCCTGCGTAGATCGACACCGACGGCTCCACGATGGCTTTCGTGGTGTTGGTCAAAAACATCAGGAAAATCACCCCACCAAAGCCGCCGCGGGAATTACTTGAACCCTCGGTTGATTTGTCTGTCACCTTGGGGTCGGGAGTGACCAGTGCCTTAGCCAGATCAAAATCAAAGACACCGGTCAGGTTGACCATTTCCAGAGCATTAGTGGCTTCAACGGTGACGGTTTGAGCGCCTGTGTTGTTCGGATTTTGGTTACCGAGACCGCGCCAGGCAACGTTTTGGTTGATCAATGCACCCGATTTAACCACCGCCTGGGCGTCGTTGTTGATCGTGACCACGTTGATGGAGCCAGCGACGCCCACTTGATCCGCCGTCGCCAGGCTGTTGGTCCAAGTATTGAACAGCTTATCCTTTAATCCGAGGTTGCTATTCAAATAATCCTTTATGAACAGGGGATTACTCTTGAGGGCGGCTGCCAGCTCGGCGATCGAAGTTGGGATGTAGCCATCGGGTTGGGTTAGAAATGGGTAGGTGTTGCTTCCCACAATGCGGACCGTTTGAAGGGCGTCCAGGCGAGCCCCCGACTCAATCGTCGTGTGGGCGGTATTCGACACGATATCAACCGTCACAGCGACACTGACATTCGCCTTGCGCATCCCATTGCCGTCTGGTTTCGGATCGGTGGTACTGCTTCCCTGAACCTGGGTGGCTTCGGTGATGCCGGACTGCACCTCGAGGTCGCCATTCGATTTCAAAGTCGCCGAAGGCAGAATATCGGTGTTAACCTGATGGTTGGCATAGGAAAAAGCAAATGATCCCGCCACACCCACCGGAAGGGTTGAAGAAGCCCCGCTATTTCCCGAACCAGACGCGGGTGAATAGTATTTACTGGTTAAATTATTAAACAGCAGGTTGAGCAATGGCTCCTGCGTCTTTTTATAAAGGTCGGTCAGGGATTGTTTTAATTTTCCGAATGTTCCCGTCGGCTGCGACGCGGTTTCGAGCCCTCCTTCGGCGGTGGCTTTATCCGTGCTATCCAAGGTGCTGGCCACGCCCAATCCGGTGGTCAATCCCGAATCCAAGACATGAAGGGCGGACAGGGTGTAGCCGGTACCACCCGACGATCCAACCGTTATCGGAATCGCGACCCCGGCCTTCGCCTGGTCAACACTGCGGGCGAGTTGAATAACCTCCTGACCTAAAAAGCTGCTGTTCCCCTGAAGGTTAAATTCACCTGTATCGGCGATGACGTAATAGGTCTGGCCATCGACCAAGCCATTGATGGCGGGCTGTCCGGCAGTCTGATGATACACAACTGCCTGTCCCAAGGCGAAGGATTTGCCGAGCAGCGAGGCGTCAGTGGCGTTGTCGCCAGAGAACGGCGGATTCGCGAGCGCAATGGTGTGGGCGGTGGAATCAACGGAAGTTCCCGCGAAGGTCTTGCTATTCAGGGTGGCGGTACCAAAACCGATGCCCGAAAGAGGAACAGCCGTCCCTCGGTATGCGGCCAATTCACTCTTGGCCAATTGGATGACATTGGGATCGGTCGGCGAGGTGATGACATAGTAGGTGTTGCCGCTCACCAAACCACCGGTGCTGATGCCTCCAATGGGCGTGCCGGAGGCGCTGTTATAGGTGACCGCGTCGCCCGTGACGAGGGCATTGGGACCAACCCGGATGGTGTTGGCAACGGGATCGATGTAGCCCAATTGACCAGCAGCAGCCGTCGGATCGAATTCCAGCGTCACCACGCCGGCCGCTGGGGCCTGCTGAGCTCTCAGGTTGGCGGTGATATTGCCACCAACGGTAGTTTGGATATCCGAATTGGATATTTGAACGCTGCCGGCCAAAGCGGCGGTTCCGTCGGAATATTCGCCACTTGTTGCCGCCGCCTTTGAATCAATTTCACCGGTCGCCCGGAAATTTGCGGTCAGCCCGGCGGTGATGACGGCGGTGGGAGCGAGAGTGGCGTGGGAAGTGACATCCGCCACGGAAACGGCGAAGGAAAGAGCCGTCTGGGAGGGGTCCTGGGGAACCTGCCCCAAATCCCGACTGGTGTCGGTCTCCATATCCGCAGTGGCTGAACCGTCGGCATTGATGTTAACCGAATTACCGGCGGACAACCGTGCACCAGCTCCAACGTCGACAGTCGCCGAGACGGTCGCTGACGAGTAGCCAAGGCTAAAGAGCTCGCTAGAGGCAGAGCCGGAAGCGTCGGCCTTTGCATTGACGAAAATCCCGAGTGTTCCGTCGGCGGAAATGGTGCTGTTTGTTCCCAGCGTTACGGACGCCGTTGAATCCTTGACCAAGGCTTTAAACGGCAGTTGAAGATTGGTACCCAACTGTTTTGCCAATTGGGTGACGGCGAGGTTGGTAAAAAATGAACTTCCGCTGTTCGCGGAAAAGGTATTGTCCTCCGCGTAGGACAATAGAAAAACTTCGCCACCGAAAATGCCGGATCCTGAACCGACACTGATGGAGGCCGTCTTGGTATCGGCAATGCCCGGACTCGGGTTGGCGGCTTCCAATTCGGCAGTGCCCAGTTGGCGGGCCCAAAGGGTGATATCACCCGATTGAGGGGCGCTGAGGTTTCCAAGGCCGGGCAGAGTAGAAATCGTCACCCCTGGATTCACCGTGATCGTCTGAGCGACCACATTTAAGCTTCCTCCGTGGAGAGCGATGTTCCCGGCAAATGTAACCTGGTCCGTCGCGGTATCGGGGATGGCACCCGGGGTGTTTTGGGTAGCAGCACTGTCTCCATAAATCCCCAGATTGGCTTTAAAATCGGCGGCTACCGAATTAACGGTGATCGAATCATTGCCGGCACCGCCCTCGATGTTGAGGGCGGTAGACGGCGTTGCAAATTGGACACTTTCCAAAGGCACGCCACCGCTAGTCCCGGTAATTTCCATGGTCGCGCCGGGAACTCCAGCAACCGTATGCAGGGATATCGTGTCATCCTGAGAAGTGCCTTGATAGGTAAACGAACCGGACGCCTGAGTGAACTCGATTGGTTCCATGCCGGCGAATTGCAACAATTGACCATCGCGCAAGATGGTTCCGTTGCCGCCCCCCGTGGCGTGGTACACCACCTGTCCACTGGGACCCTGCAATTCGAGCACGTCATAACCGCCAGCTCCGCCGTCGATGAGGCCGCTGATATACCCGGATGGGCCTATTATGAATGTGTCTTTGTTGTTAACGCCACCGACCAGGCTTCCCACGTTGGAGAATGTAACCGGCCCGACAACACCGCTGCCCGCGCCGGAAACTGTCCAAATACTATCAATCGATGGACCGTAAAGTTTGCCCAGGGCAGGGCCGCCATCAAATTGCAGGGAGCCGCCGGTGCCGGTCAGGAGCGTGACCAAAGTGGAATCGAGATGAAGCGAACCGCCTCCCGCCCCGAGCTTAACCGTGATATTGGTCGCCGAGTTAATAGCCAAAGTCACTGGCTTGGAACTTCCGGGACTTAGGTTGGAGGAAAACGACCCCGGCTGACCGGTCAGACTAAATTCAAGGAGGCCCAGGTTGGCACGCAAATAGAGAGCGGGAGCGCCATTTGAGCCGACAAAGGTCACTTGACTATTGGCGACGGTAATTTGTACAGCGGGCGTCGAGGCGTCTTGGAGCCCGAGATGGCGAGTTGTCGGTGTGGTTGTCGAATTCGAGCTGGATAGTACCGGTGCCTGAAATCCAGAGGTAATTCCGGAGGTGATGTCGGGAAGCTGGGAATTAGAAACGGATGCCAAGGGTCTGGGAATATCTGGTAAAAATGCAACAACGTTGGTGTTTGGCCCGGTGCCCGGGAGCTTTGCCAGCTGGGCGATCGGAGGAGCCGCAGGCGAAGCCGACAACAGCACCCGTGGCTCAAGCGCCTCCACTTCAAATTGTGACTGTTCTGGACTTGAAATGGTCGATTTTGACGACTGCGGGCTCATGGGGTCATTACCTTATATATGCGAGACTTGGGTCAACAAAAAAGACACGCGAGTTAAGTTTCCGGGAGCAACCGATTCTCCCAATCGAATTCAGACATTTTGCTTGCTTCAAACAGCTCCTCGCGAACATGCTATGGGACAAACAACACCGGATTAAGCCACTGGTCGGCCAGATTTGCGGTGAAAGACCCCAGAAACGCATCCAGAAATTAAGCCTTTAGTTTTATGAAAGCAGCATTTCAAAATAGACGCCGTCAGAGCGGTATGACCCTCATTGAATTGGTGGTTGTGCTCTGCATTTTGGTCGCCTTGACCAGTCTCGTGGTGGGCAATTTCACCCGCTGGTTGCGCAAGGCGCATTATGCGACCACGACCGTGGCCATTGGGGAGTTGGATCGTTTCATTTCTTACGGAACTTGTTGCATGCAGAAGTATCCATCTGGATGGGATTCCCTGCTCGAAACTGGAACCCAAGGACCGCAACTGTTCAGCAAGCTTCCGGGCAACTCCAGCACGGTGCCCGCTGTTGGCGGAAAGATTTTCGCAACTGCTTTGAATCAAGATCAGGCAAACGCTTTGGCTGCCATCGGCGTGACCAACAGCTACCTCTTGACTTCAACGAATCGCGATCAGACTTGGTCGGTCACCACCACAAATTTAGCCCTCAATGTCTATGACCCCAACGCGCTGTTCGTCGCCGAGGTGACTCCCCGTTGCATTGGGTCACTATTCTGCAATACACCGACCACCAATGATTTCGGACCGAGCGATTTTGTGATTTTTGGATTGGGCTGCTACACCACAATTATCGGGCCTGAAGGGCTGATTCTGGAAGCGCCGGTTCACGCGGGAGACAGCATCTACGAAGACCCGATTTTCAACTATGAGCGTTTCGCTGCCATTTTCCGTGTCGATGTGGCCGACCCTGCTCTTTTCCCGGGTTCCAAACCAAGCGATAAGCATTATTCTGCGAGTTTCGTGGGATTTGTCGCCCTGAAGCCGGATGGCATTTCCAGTGTTGATACCGAGTTGCACGGATATTACGCGGCGCAGAAGTAGGACCGCATTCCATTCTCTTAAAATCCCGGCCTTGCGCCGGGATTTTTTGTTTGGAGTCCTCGGAGAAACGTCTCTTGTCAGGGAGCGGTGCTCGACCCCGAAAAGGCTAAGGACTCTTCCAGCCAATCGTCCTGACGCAGGACCTCCTCCCGCGCCCTGGCGGCATTTAATTCTGCTTGTCGCTGGGAGGCCTTGACCAATCGACGCACCCAGAAGGTGGCATGGGAAGTGCGCCAGCGAAGCCAGTACCTGAGGCCAGATCGAAGTGATCTCGACATCTGTATTTTAAAGATTTCGTCGTCTAGAGAAATAAAAGCCCGAGCGCTTCCCGGATCTCCCTGACGTCCGCTTCTACCGAAAAATTGCCGGTCCACGCGCGAAGAATGAAATCGCTCGGTGGCGACAACGCGAAGGCCGCCGAGCGCCGCGACCCCGGGAGCCAATCGAATATCGGTTCCCCGTCCGGCCATGTTGGTTGCGACGGTGATTTTTCCGATCTCGCCCGCGCGGGCAATAATACCAGCCTCATCATGGTGTCGAACGGCGTTTAATAATTGGACTGTTAATCCCCGTGCCCCCAGTTGATCGGCCAAGCTTTCGCTGGCGCCGACACTTCTGGTTCCGATGAGGACGGGTTGACCTGTTGAGTGGACGCGAACGACTTCCTCGACAACAGCGTTCCATTTTTCCTGCTCGCATGCAAAGACCGCATCGGGTTCCTCGCGCCGCTGACAGGGACGGTGATGAGGAATTCGGACGACGGGAAGCCGGTATACCCGCCAGAATTCGGCACTGGCCTCCCATCCCGTTCCGGTCATGCCTGCGAGCCGGGTAAAGAGCCGGAAGAAACGCTGAAAACTAATTCGGGCGAGAGTATCGGTCGGATGGGTGATGCTCACCTTTTCTTTCGCTTCCACCGCTTGGTGCATACCGGCTCTCCAGGTTCGTTGGGGCATCTGGCGACCGGTTGCTTCATCGACGATGACTATTTTGTCATCGTCCACCACATAGTTTTTACCTCGGAGGTAAAATTCGCGGGCGGAAAGTGCTTGTTTGGCAAGCTCAACACGACGTCCCAAGGCACGCCACGTATCGGGAAAACGGGCAGCGAATGTTTCGAGTTTCAATTCGCCTTGGGAAGTCAGTTGAATTTCCCGATGGCGCGGCTCCACGCGGTAATCGACTCCACGTTTCATTGTCTCCACCATCTCGGAGGCAATCGAGACCACTTCGCGCAGGACGGCATTTTCCCGCTCAGCGGCGATAATCAATGGGGTTACGGCTTCATCAATCAACACACTATCAGCCTCATCCACGATGACTGAATGGAGTCCGCGCATGACTGGCGCGGCACCATTGAGCTTTGATCCCGCCAATTGGCGAATCAACCGTTGAGACGCACGAGAGCTTTCCCCGTCTGTCAGCCGGTCACGCAGAAAATCAGCGGCAATCTCTTTACTGGTACCGTAGGTAATATCGCTTCCATAGGCCATCCGTCGCTGATGGGAATCTAATTCACCGACCACCTGACCGACGGATACACCACAAAATCGGAATAGTGGCGACAACCACTGAACGTCACGCTGTACCAGATAGTCATTGACCGTGATGACGAAACAAGGGCGTCCGGACCAACCCCATAATATGGCGGCCAGGCCAGCGGTAAGGGTCTTGCCCTCACCCGTGGCCATTTCAGCGAGAAACCGTCGATTCATCGCCAGTGCCCCGATCAGTTGGACTTCATAAGGGCGAAGGCCGAGCTGACGCGACGAGGCCTCGCGGATTGCCGCCATTGCTTCGATATTCAGCGGTTTTGAATTATTTCCACTTCGACGAAAAGAGGCACGGAATTCATCGAGTCGACGTCGAAGGGCTCCATCAGTCAGTCCCTCCAGACTCCTACCCGCTTGTTCGACAAGCCGGGCATCATTCCTCAGTTCATCCAGTGTCTTTCCATGGCGTCGAAGCCATCCGTCGATCGAGTCCACCCACCCATCGAGTCCTCGGCGGGGTTGATGGGGCTGACGAAATTCGGTGCGATGGTAGTCCAGGCTGGGCGCACTCACACTTGATATCGCTGTTGAAGGAGCTGACGAAGACTGCGCAGCCATCGAGTCATCAAGGGTTCGGAAGGAAGGACAAAGCAGATGATCCCGGAACGTCCCTGGCGAACGCCAGAGGAACTTTCGGGTGGAAGGAGGGCTCGCACTTCAAAAAAGGGTTCCATAGCTTGGCGTCCCTCCGGGTCGCGAGCGATGGTTCGAACGGAACCGCCTGCGGCCCATCCCAAGACAGCCGACGGAAGAATATGTCGATCGCCGGGGATGATTTGGAGACGTTGAACAGGGAGGGCGGAGTCAGCCTGGCCCCAGAGCCTAACGTGTCCAACTGTTGGATGGTCGGCAAAAAGACGATCCCCATCCTCCTGACCAACGATGGCGTGGAATTCAAAGGCCGCCGGGTCGATTAACAAGCCGAGTCGACCACCCCTGGGAACCCAATTACCTTGCTCATCAGCAAGCGGGTAAATCCAGATGCCGGAATGAGGTGCGCGAATGGTCAAAGACGCGACCTCCCGACGGAGCCGTTCGCCTACCTTCAGGGCAGCGGTCAGTTGGAGTTGGAGGGAACGGACACTGGGCAGGTCCTCGTTCTGAGCTTGAAGGAGCCGAGCTCGCACTTGAGCAACTGTTGCGTCCGCGAGTTCCAATTCCGCCAACAGCGGGCGGTTTGTTAAGATTACCAATGGGTCACCCACGGCAACCGGACGACCGGACAATGCACGTACCTCTTGAACAAAGCCCGGTGCCATCGCGAATATTTCCGATGTATTCCGACTGATGACCACACCTGGAGCGGTGAGTCGGCGGGGCACCGGAACGAATCCGAGAAAAATCAGACTTGATACCGCTACAAACGCCACGAGGCTAACAGCGCGGACTCGATTTCGGTACAGACCGGGGTCTTGAAACAAGTAGCGAACGAAGCGTCCGACCGGAAACAGCAACCAAGCGCAAGCGCAGCCAACCGCCAGTAACGCGCCCACAACGAGAAACCGCTGGCCCACTGAGAAGACGATCGCCACGGAGATGAGCAATCGATTGATCCCGGCGGCAACTCCATACGTGACGAGCCATCGAGCTTCCGCATCAGTCGAAGCGACGGAGCGAGAATGGAGCACCCCAAAAGCATAGCGTTCCAGGAGAAATCGGCATTGAGACGCCGCTCGCTGGCTTAGATTTGGAATCCCAATTAAATCGGAAAGGATGTAATAACCATCAAATCTCAGGAGAGGATTTAGATTGAAAAGGATCGTCGAAACCGAAGCAATCCACATCATGTTGTAGGCGAGGGCATGGACGATACCGGGGCCGGTCATGGCCCACACAAGGCTGGCGACGCCCGCGATGAACAACTCGACGATGACCCCGGCAGCAGCGACCAGAATCCGATGACGCCGACTAGCAAAGCTCCAAGAAGAACTGGCATCAACGTAAGGAACTGGAGTGAAAATCATCAACATGATGCCAATCACATGAACGGCTCCGCCGAACTTCCGGCAAAAATAGGCATGACCCAGTTCGTGGCAGGCCTTTAGCAATACCATTCCAAGATAAAGCAGGGGTAGATTGGAAGGAGCCAGAATACCCTCCCGCTGGTCCCAGACTTCGGCGTGGTGATCAGCCACGATTTTCGCCCCTGATAACAGAACCAGGAACCAGATCGCGGCACCGACCGGGCTGATCATCCACTCGACCAATGGCAGCGTCCGGCGCAGAAAGCGGTCCGGGTCAAACAGGGGGAACCGATAGAACATGACATTGAGCAGCGTGTTCCTTCGGTCTTGCCGCTGCTGACGTTCCCTCCTGCGGAAAAGTCCCGCCGCATCGTCCGCAGCGTCGTAATGGAGCAATCCAGCACGGTAGAGTTGTGCCAACAATTGAAGCACTGCTTCTTGACCGGGGGCTTCGGCGGGGAAAAGTCGAAGGCACTCCTTCCAGACTTCCTCGACGGTCCAAGCGGGGTTTAGGCGGGCGATGAACTGATAGGTTGCCGGTCGAATTCGAAAAAACTGATTGCTGAGCGGATTCTCCAGAACGATCCACTTCTCTCCCCGAAAAGTCTGACGGCGGATGCGAACATCCCGGCGTAGCGAGATTCGCTGGTGGGCGACGCGGTGCCACGATTCACTAAATGTTTGGGAGACATCGGCCATGACAAAAACGCGCCTCAAAACCAGATGGACATCCGAAGGAAATCGACCGTGCGATGGGTCAATATCCAAAACAAGGTGCGTCGACTGGCGATGAGTCTGCAACTGCCACTCATGCCGGGACGCCACCACCCCTCGATCGGGCCTTGGATCGCGCAGCGAATCCGATACACGTTGTCGTGTTCCTTTGGCGACGCAGCGGCTTCGATGCGGTTAATTTTCACGGGAAATTTGAGCCGGGGGCGCGACAAAAAGGCGATTTCTCCGGTACCACTTTCCTGGAGGTCATGGATGTCGCGTTCGGACACTTCTGCCTCGACATAAAGGGAATCGATTCGGGCGAGGCGGAAGAGTTCCTCGCCTTGGCGCACAGCCGCACCGATGCGCTGCCGTTGGTCACCTTCGATGACAACGCCGGCGAATTGAGCGCGGATCGAGGCGGTGCCCAGTCGATAGCGGACCAAATTCAAGCGGGCACGAGCCTCCTCGGCATAGGCTTCGGCGATTCGCATTTCGGCCAGGCTATGATTGGCGCGATGGCGCTCGGCCTCATGGATGTGGCGGGATAACTCAGCGGCTGCGGCGGCTTCGTCCAGTTCCAATTGATCGGTATTCAAGCGCAACAACTCGGTCCCGGCGGCAGTGGAATCACCCGGGCGGATATCGACATTTTGGATGAAGCCGTCAAACGGAGCGCTGGCAATGGAAACCTCGGTGCTGCGGAGAATGAAAGTTCCGCGAACACGGTAGGGAACCGTGGGGACAAAAAGGACCAGTGCGGCGGTCAGGATGCCGATGGCCCCTAATTTGTGCCAGGTATGCTCTGTGCCGAAACACCACGCCAACGAACGCCTAAGAGAAGAGGCCATCCGAATGGGCCAACCTCGATCGGAAACGTGAAGCGCTTCAAGGCGGGGGGCTAACTGGTCGGCAATCGCGCGGAACGGCAGCAACTCCGCAACCTGAAAGGGTAGTCCCTGGCGTTCGAGGGCCAATACGGCAATCGGGACGTGGTCGAGTCGAATGGGAATGGTGGCCAGGCCAGAAATCGCATGGGCACGTGCGAAGGTTTCATGGTCGCGACTGATGGCCGACTGGTCATCGGGGGCGGGCCAAAGAATCTCCACATCCTGCTCACGATTCTCTTCCATCAGCGACTCCATCCCTTCCACCCAAGTCACCCGTGGATCGAATTTTTCTGTCCGGCTAATGGCGCAAATTCGGATTCGACCGCGTTCGGACCAACCCAAAGCCACCCTATCGAGGTGGAACCGGGTCGCGATTGCGTTGCAGAGGGCAATACCTGCCCCGGCGAAGCGGCGTTCAGAATTGACATCAGCGAGCACCTCCAGCACGAGCTGAAGCTGACTCAGGTGCCGCTGCATTGCAGCGCGGTCAAGTGACACCTGGTAAGCAGAAGGGAGGTCGGAAGCCAGCCGTGCACGAAGCATGGCCTCTTCGGTCTGGCGGTCCGAAGCGTGGCGCAAATAAAGCAATACCGCGCATCCGTTGTGAGCCCCGGACCAAGGAAGTGATATGCCGATCATGCGATCCCTCCCAAGGCCGGGTCTGGGTTCGGCGACGGTTTCGCAGGCACTTCCGTCCCGGGTGCAGGCGGTGAACAGGCGGACCCAGCTTTCCTGAAAGACCGCCCCCCCGGGGATCGATTCGCCGGGGGCAACCCATTCGCCCAGTCTCCTGAAGCCGTTCCCGGCTCCCGGCTCGGTTAGCAGGACTACGGCCCGCACCGAGGAGGTCATCCGAGCGAACATCGCTGTAAGTCTGGGCCAGAATTCTTGAGGGGGGCCGGTGAAGCGGCGAAGTTGCTCCACTTCAGAATACGCCGACTCAAGCTCACCCATTGAATGTGACGAATCGATCCACATAAGTCACCTAGGGTAGGCGCATTCTCGCTGGAACACCGGGACGAAACCGCTCCTCATGATTGTCTATCTTGGCCCGAATCCGCAACAGGCCAGACGAGGCGTCGACGACTGGAGCAATATAGGAAATTCTGGCGGAGACTATGAGCGGCAATGTCGGAGTTTCAATCTCGACGTTGACTTCGCGGTCCAACGCCAGCCCAGATAAAAGGCGAGGTTCGATAAAGGCGGTGAAATAGCATTGGCTGACGTCGACCACACGGACGACCGGACGCTGCTCATCGCATTTTTCTCCGACAGCCCGAAAGTACTGGACCACATAGCCATCGACTGGCGAGGCCAATTTGTGCCGCTCAACAATCGCCATGGCGATTTCGTACTCCACCCGAGCGACTTCGTATTCAACCTCCTTTTTATCTCTTTCCTCCTGACTCACCGAAATGGTTTTTTGCTCGAAAAGGACCTTTAGCCGATCGGCTTCAGATTTCAGTTGGTCCCTCGTGCGCCGTTTTCTTTCCACGTCGAGCATTTCCAGTTTGCTGTCCAGTTCTGCCACGACCTCACCGCGTTTGACGGAAGCCCCTTCGGGGGGAGGCCGGTTCGCCAATATTCCCACCACCGTGAATGACATGGTCACATCCTGGAATGGCTCGGTAATCCCCGTCACCCATCCGGGCTCGGAACCCATCATCGGAAGCGAAAACCGGAATAAGGACAGTAACGCCAGCAAGAGACGCCGAATCGAACAAATCCGTGCGAAATTGCGCGGTTGTTTATCCGGATTATAGAGTTCATGATAGGAATAGTCCGGCTCCATGTCAGGTGTCCAAGGGGGAGTTTTCAAAATGCATTTGCCTATCTACTGGCCAAAACAGGCGGGAGATTCGTTTCTTCCCGGTCGCGTATTTTCATGAACTCGACTGCGTCGCGCCTCGCTCCCGCCTGTTTTGGCTGGCGCAGACCGGCAAAGCCATTTTGAAAACACGCCCTAGTCATCGTTGCTCCGCTTGAGATGAGGTACCTGGGGTCTTGGTCGAATCCAATCGCCCCGACGAAGCCCACCCCTTGATTCCGTGATCATGAAGGTAGCCTTCAGTTTGGCGGCGGAGGTCCAACCGTGATATTTCCATCTGACGATCGCGGAGGAGAGTTCCGCGGACGATTTCCAAATCCAAACCGACCTTCCTGCGAGCCACCTGGCTTTCAACGACCGCAAGCTTGGCTTCATAAAGTTTCTGCTCTGCCTCAAGAATGGACCGGGCATCGGCGGCTCCGGCTGCCAGTTTATCCAACTGGCTGTCAAGAACCCGCTGCTGGACCACCACTACGATCTGGCCATTGGTGACGCTTGATCCATAAAGGTCCATCTTCCGAAGACTGGCCGTCAAAGAATTGGCTATCTGGACCTGGGCCTCGCGAAGCGCAACTTCGGCCTTTTCACGAGAAATCCTCGCGGCCGCGAGATCACTTCGCTCTTTAATTCCGCCGCCTAATGGGATGCGCAATTCGACACCGATTGACCAGGTCAATTGATCGCGGTTAATCGCGTCCTCCCAGGAAGTACCAGGAGTGAATCCCAAACCATTTCGCCCAAAATCGGCCTTCAGGTCCACCTGCGGCAATCGCTGGTTTGCGGAATAGGAAACGCGCAGTCCCTCCTGTTCGGCCTGCTTTCGGCGGGCGGCAAATTCCGGATTTTCGTTGAAAGCCATCCAGCAACTTCTCGAAAGGCCGTTTGTTTCGCTCAACAGTTCGGGCGGATCGATGGCGCACGGGAGTGCGCCATCAAAACCGGGGGTGTAGGCAAATAAAGTGCCAAGGCGGGTGGCACCTTCCGAGACCCGCTGCCGCGCTTCTTCCAAGCGGACACGACGCGCGGCCAATCCAGCTTCGGCTTGAAGAGCGTCCAATTCCGATCCCTTCCCAATCTGCCACCGGCTTTTCAAATCCCGCCAAATCTTTTCCGCTATCTGCACGGATTCCTCGCTGATACGCTCCTGTTCCTGCAGGAGGTAAAGCTCCCAATACCCGGCCTCACCTTGTCCGATGGTATTCATGGTTTCCCGCCGGTACTCTTGATAGCCAATTTCGGAACCGATGGCGGCCAATCGAAGCTTGGCTAGCGTAGGTCCTGGCCCCGAGTTCTTCAGCAACGGCTGGGTTAGTCGGACGCCCAGGAATGTCTCGTATTCCGTCCCCTGGGTTTGGAGGGAATTGTTTAATTGACGCAGCGTATAACCGGTATTGACCTGGCCGCCGCTCGGGAGCAGAAACTCAACCCCTCCGTCATATAGAACGTTTCGTTCGTGAAGGTTTGTTCGTCCGCCCAGACTGGTCAACTGCTCTTGATTGCTCGGCTTGTCATTGTGCAGATAGCTCACCGAACTCACCACTGCCGGCTCAAAAATGCCGCGCTCGCCGTTCTCCGCCCGTTTCCCAATTTCGAACTCGAGTCGCTTGAGTTGGATGGCTTGGTTCTGTTCCAGAATTCGGCGGCGGAACTCGGGTAGGGTCAGCGATAATTTGCCGCTTGGTGACTGCCCAGAAAGCAAATTCGAGCCCTCCGTGCGTGCGCTGTCCGCATGCAACAGGGCAAAACCGACCAAAATCATCGGAGCTATCATGGGCCACCAACCGAATTTAATTCGCAAGGGAAAAGACATAGACCTCGGCGGAAGATGGATTTTGCTTTGCAATCGGGTAACCATTTTAGGCGGTTCGGGATGGGGGTCCAGTGAATTCTCCGCGCAAGCTGATGCCCCGACGCGAGTGCGGACTGCATCGAAGACGTATCGTGTGAATTAATATTTATATTTTTAACAACCCATTTCGAGCTCATTGCCCGGTCAAGATAACCGTGGGAAGGGATTCAGTTCTACTTTGTTACGCCATCGGAGTCTCGCTTGCCCCGGATAATCTCGCGCCGGGACATCCATCCTGTTTTGAGGATTTGAGTAGACAGGAACCTGGTGGCACCCCTGCCGGGGTGCATCTGCTTGGATTGGCGATAATCCGGTGGTGTCGCTTCGCTCAACCACCGGCTAATGGCTGGGAAGCCTTCGGCTTCCGAAAAAGGCCTCCAACTATAATAACCTATCATTAAGTCGTGTTTTCAGAATACATTTGCCCATCTGCCAGGCAAAAAACTAGACGTCTGTCTTCTATAATCATGTTGCGACTTTTACTCGTGAGTTTGATGCGCGCTCTCGTAAACGCGGACATAATCGACGTACATGTCGCTGACGTTGCCGTACCGTTCGAGGTCAATTTTCCAGCCGCTGATGCCGCCGATGGCATAGTTGATCAGGAACCAGAATGGTTCGCGCTGGGTGATCTCGCCGGACGGGTGGCGCAGGACCTCGATGTCATCACAATAGTACACGGTGTCTGTTCGAGTAATCAAGATGCCGTAGGTATGAAACGTGGTGGACCAGGAAGACTTGCCACCCAAGTCCAGCATCTGAACTCCGCCGGGGACACTGACATCCTTTTTTTGCTTTCCGGTTGCGTCTTTCTGGCCCCAGTAATGAGTGGTGACGCCGTACCCTGGAAAATTGGGATTACCCCAACCCAATCCGCCGTAGGCTTCGAGCACGTCGAGTTCGTCGGTGCCCTGGGGGTTCGGTTTATCGAGCGAACCTTTACTCAGTAGCCAGAAAGCTGGCCAGGTACCGGGAGCGGAATGAGCGAGGAGACGGCACTCGAGATAAGCGGGGGCCGAGGCGTAGAATCCGCCGTGGGCCTCATTGGCCGATGAGAGTAATCCGGTGCTACTGGTGCCGTTGGGTCTCTTGGAGGCACGGATGCGCAGGTAGGTGTCGACTTGGTGAAATGGATTGGTGGCATCCTCAAAATTGCCAAAGCCCCAACCACTGAAGTCGCCACCACCGGTCTTGTGCGATTGATAGCGCGCACCCTTGCCGTCGTGAGAAATCGAGAGCGGGCCATCGAAATCATCGGCGAACACCAATGTCAGGCCCTTGGCAGCGGGAGGATTGGACTTCGGGATGCCCTCATTCCATTTGACGCCGCCCCTGTTGTAGAGTTGGAGTTGACAGATGTCCTGTCTCTTGGCGTCGTCCTTCACGTGGATTCGCAGATTTAGCGGACCGTGAGGGTATTGGTCGGCTGGGAAGACAAAGGTGCCCTGGCCCAGGGCATCCAACGGAATTGAGGGAGCAACGACGGTGTCGTGTCCCCAGGGGTTGGGGTTCTTGACCGTGGGCTGTTGCCAGCAAGAGGCGCGGGCGTACGACATTCCTGGAGCCCGAAAGGTGATGGTGACCATTCCGCTGACTTCGGCACGATAATCGGGCGAGGTGACGGTGATGTTATTGGTCCACTCCCTGGCGTGGCCCACGGGATTTCGTTCGGCCTCGTCAAATTGCGCTTGAAGCGATGCGGGAGGCGTTTGTGCCCTGGCGAGGAATGCAGGCGACGAAAACGCGATGAGGGTCGAAACGACGATGCGGGTGGCAGTTCGGCCCAACGGGTCAAAGGCTGATTTAGTCGGTTTCATTTCCACCTCCGTATTGATAACGAACTCTTCCAACAAAGCGATACGATAAGATTTCCGTATCTTTATTGGCAACATCGGGCATGGCATTCGACAACAACATGGTTTGGCCGACTCTCGATTTGTCCTTTTGGGGATTCATGATTTTTCCAGGTTTTGTCACTTGTTGTTAAAGCGCCGAGGGCTGGCTGAGTCCTAGGCCGTGTTTTCAAAATGCATTTGCCTATCTGCTGGCCAAAACAGGCGGGGGCTTCGTTGCTCCTCGGTCACGTATATCCAAATACTCGACCGCGTCGCGCCTCGCCCAACCGATGTTGCTTTTCCGCAATGGGTTACGTTTGAATTGAAGCGTTCGGAGGATAAGCTTTTATTTGGACTTATCTAATGTTTTTGCGGCGTCGAGTGGGGCCATTGCTTTTCCATCCTCACCGGGTTAGGCAGTCCGGCGGAGCTACTTTGCGGAAAAGCGGCGAGCCGCCGCTTCTATTTTGGGGTTTGGCAGAAGCAAGTTTGAGGATGCCGCTGGCTGGTTGTATCCTGAAGCCATGCAACATAGCCCTGGATTTCTCAAGCTCGTCAACGAAGCCAAAGCCACGGTCCGCGAAATTTCTCTGGCGGACGCCCAACTACGCCTGAAGGCAAATTCGGAAGCGGTCCTGATCGATGTTCGAGAGGAAAGTGAATGGGCGGCGGGACACGCGTCGCAGGCGGTCTGGCTCGGGAAAGGCATCTTGGAACGCGACTTGGAGGCCAAGTATCCCAATCCCGATCGGGAGATTATTTTGTATTGCGGTGGGGGATTCCGAAGCGCCCTGGCTGCTGACGCTGCCCAACGGATGGGTTACCGCAACGTTTGGTCGTTGGCTGGAGGCTACAAGGCTCTAAGCGCAGCGGGATGGCCGACGAGCGTTTAGGGCGAGTCTGGTTGTTTTGATGGATTTCCCGCAGCATCGCGGATGGTTAGGGAGCGGGAAGCGCCGTCCCTGGGGCGGTCGAGGGGCGTTCGAGGTTTAATTTGCGATGGCGGCGTGGTTCGGACCGCCTATGGCTCGACGGAGTCTCGCCCGATGTTGATTTTGTTCAATATGTTACGCGTGAATCAGGCCGATCGGTGGAGACGTTGTTTTTGGGAAACCGCGCTCTTGTCTCAGTTGGAGGTTGAGGGGGATTGAGGGGGAAATGGGACGAAAAATTTCCATGCTTCGGTGAACATCGGTTGCGCGGTTGCGTCTGCTCGTAGAGTCTGGCATCCGCTTTGGCCGTGCGACCATTTAACCTATTTTTGGCGATCTCGTTCGTCGTCGCCGCTCATTCCTGTAGTGGAGGCGTGGCCGATTCGTCGTCGCTTTGGGTCTCGACCGTTCAGCCCCTTTTTGACATTCAGTGCGTCAAGTGCCACGGACCCATTCAGCAGAAGGGGGGCCTGGAGCTCGATACCCCGGAGATGATTCTCAAGGGGGGCGATGATGGCATGGTGATTATTCCCGGTGATCCGGCGAAAAGCCCCCTCTTTCTTCATTTGGCGGCGGATGCTGACCCGCACATGCCACCCAAGAAACAGTTGTCCGAGGCGGAACGGGAAGCTGTTCGAGCGTGGATTGTGGGGATGGGGTCGTCGACCAACGAACCCAAAGCACTGGCTTCAGAGGATAGGGCCACCAATCGGTCCTATCCGTCGCTCACAGCCGCCATTGATACTCTGGTCGCGGAAGGGTGGGAGAAACGGGGTGTTCAACCCGCGCCGCCCGTTGATGATGCGGTCTGGTGTCGGCGGGTCTGGCTTGATTTAGGGGGGCGAATTCCCACGCGCGAGGAAGTGGAATCGTTTCTCAAGGGTCCTTCTGAGACCCGGAGGGCGGAACTGGTCGATCGCCTGTTAAATTCGGATGGGTACCCCAAGCGCATGCGGGAATTGTGGGATGTCTTTCTGATGGGGCGTCCCAAGCGGGATAATGCGGATCAACGGCGGCGGGACAATGGTTGGTGGACATTTTTGGAAACCGCTTTTCGCACCAATCGGCCTTGGAATGTAACTGTTCGACAACTGCTGACTGCCCGGCCAACGACAGCCGAGGAAAAAGGGGCCTCGTGGTTTCTCTATGAGCGGCGGGACAATTTTCAGGCGATTGCCGAAGCGGTGGCCCCGATCGTCTATGGCACCAAGATTGACTGTGCCCAATGCCACGACCATCCCCTCGCCCGCGAGATTAAGCAGGCGCATTACTGGGGCTTGGTAGCGGCATTTAATCGCGGCAAGAATGTCGAGGGAGGAAGCGCGGTTTCTGAGTCGGCCATCGGTGGGTTTATCAATTTCGTCAATCTCAAGAAGCAATCGCAACCAGCGGTGGTGCTGCTCCTGAACGGCAAGTCTGTACCGGAGGAACGCCCGGGACCAGATGACAAGGAAGTGGATAGCGGTGACAAATACATTGATCCGTCCGCATCCCCCAAAGTCCCGAAGGTCTCGCGGCGGGCCGCGTTTGCGGAAGCCGCCACCACCGACAACCCGCTGTTGGCCAGGGCGTTTGTCAATCGCATGTGGGCGGCGCTCGTGGGTCGCGGGATTGTACATCCTGCGGATGAAATGAATGCCCGCAATGTGCCGAGTCATCCCCAGTTGCTCGACTGGATGGCCCAGGATTTTATCTCTCACGGCTATGACATTCGATACTTCATTCGAGGAGTGGTACTAAGTCGGCCCTATGGGTTGTCGCCGGGAACGTCGATGCCAGAAGCGTTTGCGGGGGCGATCGAACGGCCACTGACTGGGGAGCAATTGGCGCGGTCGTGGCGGATTGCTGCGGGGTTGGCACCAGAAGACGAAGGGCTCTGCCACGCGGTCGTAAAGGCATTACCAGAGGTACTGCCGAAGGATTACAATGTGTCGTTTCAACAGGCTCAGTTTCTGTCCGGCTCTTCGGCCTTGAGTGGTTTGTTACAAGACGCTCCGGGAACGACCGTTGCCCGCTTGACGTCACTGACCGGGTCCGAGGCACGGGTTCGCGAAGCTTTCGCAGCGGTTTATGGACGATCGCCGGAGACCAGTGAACTAGCCCAGGCGACTGGATTTCTAGACCAGACGGATGCTGCGCCGCTGGACAAAACCCGCGACTTGCTTTGGGCTTTGATGACAAGCGCCGAATTCCTCACCCTGCCCTGATCATGACACCTGCCTCCGCTAATGGCCTGCCCGGAACCTGCCGGACGAATGAGCATCAGTTGCATCGGCGGCTGTTTCTCAAGGGCCTGACCGGCAGTGCTCTGGCGGCGACCACCAGTTTTACCGGTCTGTTTCACAATCGCCTCTTTGCCGAGGAAACGAAGAAAGCTGGTAAGCGTTGTATCCTCCTGTGGCTTTGCGGTGCGCCGAGCCAATTCGAGACATGGGACCCGAAGCCGGGAAGTCCGTCCAGCGGTCCGTTTGGTAGCATCCCGACCTCGATTCCTGGCATCCACTTTTCGTCGCTGATGCCCAGGTGTGCCGAGATGGCCCACAATCTCAATGTCGTGCGGAGTATGAAGACGGCTCAGCCGGAACATTTTCAGGCGATTGGCTTGTTGCAACGGGGCAATCCCGATCGAGCTGGATTTACGCGCCCGACCTTGGGAAGCGCCATTTCGCATGCGGTTGGGCAACTCGATTCGCCTCTGCCGAATTTCATCCTGCTGGACCCCATCCCCGGGGGGAACGAATTTGAATCGTTTAAGGCTGGCAACTGGGCTGGATGGTTGGGGGCCGAACATGCGCCGGTGCGTCTGGGTGGCGATTATTCACAATCCTTAACGGCGACCATGGACGCCGTACCGGCCCATGATCGGGAGGCTCGGGAAAGCCTTAGAAAATTTTTCAACGCCAAGTATGAACGTGATCGGCGGGGGGCGGTGGCGAGAGGACAGAATGCCGCCTTTGAGCGGATGAAGGGGCTGACGGCCAGCGCCCATTTGTTTGATGTGAATCGTCTTCCCGCAGCGGACCGCGAGCGCTATGGAGCTGGCAGCTTTGCCCAGCATGCATTGATGGCCCGACATTTGGTGGAGCATGGGGCTCCCTTTGTCATGGTGGCCAACGGGATGAACTGGGACAACCATGTGTTCCAGCATGAGATTCATCAGATGCTGGTGCCGGAACTCGACAGAGTCCTTTTTCATCTGGTGAATGATTTGGAAGAGCGTGGCTTGCTGGATTCCACCCTGGTGATTGCGATGGGCGAGTTTGGTCGGACGCCTTGGCTCAATCTTTCCCGGGGACGCGACCATTATCCCAATGCCTGGAGCCTGATGATGACCGGCTGCGGACTGAAGCGGGGGGTGGTGACCGGGGCCACCGACAGCGATGGGGTCGACGTGATTGAAAAGCCGTACAACGAACAAAACCTGTTCGCCACCATCTTTACTGCCTTGGGGATCGACCCACATGCGGAATACGATCTACCGGGCATGCCGACCTTCCACCGAGTGGAGAACAAGGCTGAACCGATTCGGGATATTCTCGCCTGACGCCATGAAACTCACTCGCGCCCATAATCATACCCTGCCCTCCGGCGTTCTGGGGCTGGCGATGACACCTGACGCGTCGCGCGCTTACTGCGCGTGCGCCGACGGGGTCATTTATGAGTTCTTCACCGTTGACGGCCGAATGGAACCGTTTGAAGGCGGGCACGCGCCATCCTACGCCTCAGGGGCGGTATTGTTGCCGGATGGAGCGACGCTGATCACGTCGGGATACGATGGACGTTTGGTTTGGCATGATACGGCAACCCGGCG
Source organism: uncultured Verrucomicrobiota bacterium (assembly GCA_903835555.1). Classification (GTDB taxonomy): domain Bacteria; phylum Verrucomicrobiota; class Verrucomicrobiia; order Limisphaerales; family UBA9464; genus CAILNN01. The sequence continues at coordinate 4,236 of CAILNN010000115.1, read as the reverse complement.
GCAGAGGATGACTCGGCAGGCTCATGACTTTTGGAGCTGGCAACTGGCAGTTTCGCGGGACGGGTCGCGGATAGCTTCGGTGACCGGCCAATATTTGGCAGCCGGTTGGAAGTATGAGCCGGATGTCGAGGTAGAGCCTTCGGTGCGCGTTCTGAATACGCAAACGGGAAAAGATGTGGCGACCTTCTCGCACGTTCCCCCGGTTCAATGCTGCGCCTTCAGTCCTGATGGTCGTTATTTGGCGGCGGGAAACCTGCTGGGTGAGGTTCGGGTTTGGGACCTGGAGGCGGGGACGGGTTCGGCTCCCATTTCAAAGTGGAGCTCTTCTGATTTTACCTCATGGGGAACAACCAAGTCGCACCATTATTCCGGGGGCATTTTCGCCCTGGCGTTTTCCCCGGATGGCTCCACCTTGCTCGGATGCGGCATGGGGCCGACGGGTGATCCAATGGCGGGCAATGGAAAGACGGTGTGGCAGCGGTGGGATTGGCGAAAGGGAGAACGGCGTGACCAGATCAAGGATGGTCAGCATGGGACGGGCCTGATGGAAGCACTCGACTGGCATCCGGACGGGAAGCATTTCATCATGGCCGGGCGATTGGCCCAGGGGACTTGGAATACCGGGATTTTTGCTGAGGACGGTGGGCTGGTGACCGCGATCGATTGCCAGATGCGGACGACGCACGCACGATTCACGGCGGATGGAAGGATGTTGGTCCTGGCCGGATGCAATGGGCAGAAGCCGAGGCAGAATGGAATCTGGCCGGCCTGGGGACGGTTGCAGGTGTATTGCGTGGAGACGTGAGCAAGAGTGGTCCGCAGATTCAAGGGTTGGCTATAACCGTAGATTAGCACAGATTTTTTAGAATGGACGGCGCACCGTGGATTCGATCCGATCGCTTTGTGTGTTGCCGTTATATTTTCTCCGGCTTTTCGCCCACGATCGTCACCATGCCCCGCACGATTTCATGGCGAACGACAGAGATGCCGTGATTCGCCAATATCGTGGCGACCCAATCCCGGTTCAATCTAAGCTTACGGTAAGAACTCACGCGTTGTTGCCAACCGGACGGGGTCCGCTCGTGGACCAAGTCGTGAACGATGACCGAATTATCGCAATATTCTAGAAAGCAGGTGAGGATACGTTCGTCCGTACTACGAACGGGAATAAAGCGGGCGGAGTCCTTTAACTCTGTGCCGACATAGTCCCTGAAAGTCAGAATCAATCGTCCTCCGGAAGCCAAATTCGAACTGATTTTTGCCAGAAGAGCTTGAACCGATTCAAGGCTATCCAAATGCGTCAAGGTATCCCCAAGACACACGACCAAGTTGGGTTTAGCCGAGAGGTAGCGGTCAAACTCCATCAGGTCCGCTTCAACCACAACGATTGGCAGCGTTTCCATCCAAGCGCGAAGGGCCTGTAATAGTTCTGGGCACAGGTCAATCGCAACCACCTGATAGCCCAGTTGGGCGACTGGGATGGAGTGAAGTCCAAATCCGCAGCCCAAATCGACGGCTAACTGTCCCTTGGTCGCCAGAACGCCTACGGATTTCAAGAAATCCCGTGACCTCTCATAAGCGGTTTCCGTATCGCCCAATGTCCAGGAATAAATTGATCCGAGATGGGTATTGTAGTGTTGTTGAACTGACTGAGGAGCCGACATCCTGAAAATAATTTGGACACGATGGGTTGATGTCGAGTCATTTGGATCAGGGCGACAATCGTTGGTGAAAGCATCCGCTGGAGGGTGGAAAGCCTCTCGGAAATCAATTTATGAATTGGACCATGTGGGCGATGTTATCGGCGGTGTTTGCTGCATTGACGGCCATTTGGGCCAAGGTGGGCGTGGCCTCGGTGGATTCGACGGTGGCGATGGCCATTCGGACGACGGTGGTGTTTTTCCTGGCCTGGCTTTTTGCACTGCCACGGTTGGCGGGAACCCCCTTGTCAGGTCTGGCTACTCGAACGTGGATATTCCTGGTCCTTTCCGGGGTGGCGACAGGGGCGTCGTGGTTTTGCTACTTCCGAGCGCTAAAATTGGGGCGGGCTTCACAAGTTGCGCCGGTGGATAAGTTGAGTGTGGTCTTGGTTTTGGCCTTTGCCGCCATTTTTCTGGGCGAACGACTGACCATGCGTGAATGGTGTGGGGGCGGGTTGATTGCAGCGGGTGTGGTGTTGATGGTTGTCAAGTAGCCGGTAGACGCCCGGGTTGAATCGAGAATTGACCACGAAATGGTTTACTACAGGGTTGGAAGGTGAACTCTCGGCGAGCTCCACTAATCGTTTTTTGTTTTGCGGCGTGCTTTTGGCCCTTCCAAGGTATTGCCTCTAGAGGACCTTCGCATGCTGAAGACCCCGGACTCGTTCTCCGCGAAACATTGCAACCTGGGAACGAAGAAGGGCAAATCAGCCTGGGGACCCTTTATGACCCAGGCCCGGGCGTTCCGAAGGACGAAGCTGAAGCGGTTCGATGGCATTTAACCGCAGCAGCGAATGGAAATGCCCATGCTCAGTTTAACCTCGGATTGCTGTATACGCTCGGTCATGGAGTTCCGAAGGACGCCGCCGAAGCAGCTCGCTGGTATCGAAAAGCGGCAGAACAGGGATTTGCCGCCGCACAGTTTAATCTCGGAATGATGTACTATCGTGGGCTTGGCGTTCCCAAGAATGACGCCGAAGCCGTACGTTGGTACCGAAAGGCGGCGGACCAGGGATTTGCCCCCGCGCAAAACAGCCTTGGCTGCGCGTTCGCCAATGGCCATGGAGTTCCGAAGGACGACGCCGAGGCCATGCGTTGGTACCGAAAGTCGGCATTAGGGGGAGACGCGGCCGGACAATATAATCTAGGGCTAAAGTTCGAGAGCGGTCTTGGGGTCCCCAAGGACGGCGTCGAAGCAGCTCGTTGGTACAAAAAGTCGGCGGACCAGGGACTTGCCGCCGCGCAATGCCATCTCGCGGTCAAATACGCTTTCGGTCTCGGTGTCACCAAGGATCAAGTGGAAGCGGTACGATGGTGCCGAAAAGCGGCCATTCAGGGTCACCCTGCCGCGCAATACTTGCTTGGGTTACTTTATGCAAAAGGACAGGGCGTTCCGAAGGACGAGGCTGTAGCCGTTGGCTGGTACCGAAAGGCTGCGGAACAGGGGAATGTAGACGCGGAGTTCCACCTTGGAAGAATGTACGAAACAGGCAGTGGCATTCCCATGGATGAAGCTGAAGCGGTCCGCTGGTACCGGAAGGCAGCGGACGCGGGGGATGCAGAAGCTCAACGGAACCTCGGGGTCATGTACGCAAACGGGCAAGGCGTTCCGAAGGACGAGGCAATAGCCGTTGGCTGGTACCGAAAGGCTGCGGAACAGGGACATTCTTACGCCCAATACCGCATGGGGATTATCTATTCAAGCGGGCAAGGGGTTCCCAAAGACGATGCCGAAGCCGCCCGTTGGTTCAGAAAGGCGGCCGATCAGGGAAATGCCGAGGCGCAAGTCTCTCTCGGAGACGTATACATAAAAGGTCGAGGCGTACCTAAGGATGATGCGGAAGCTCTCCGATGGTACCTCAATGCCGCGGAGCAAGGAAACGCCGCCGCCCAATGGCAACTCTGGTTATTCTATAAAAATAGGGACGGGATTTTAATGAACCATGACGACGCGATGCGATGGTTGAGGAAGTCAGCGGAAGGTGGATACTCGGCAGCTCAGGGTCAATTGGGTTATCTCCATTACAAAGGAGACGGGGTTCCAAAGGATTTAGTTCGCGCCGACGCTTGGTTTATCCTATCGGCAGAAGAAGGTAACGAGCCAGCGGCTCGGTGGAAAGAGAACATTGAAACAACCATGACCGCCCAGCAGATTGCTGAGGCGAAAAGCATCGCCCGGACGTTTCGTATAACCCAAGTTCCAAGTACTCAAGCGAAATAGGGCGTGGTTCGGACCGACTGAGGTTCGGCGGAGCCTCGATCCAACGAACGGCTTATTATCTTCAATCCTGCGGAATTACTCCCGTTTAAACCACCGAGCCGAGTAAAAGTCTGAGGGAATGTAACCTCGCTGAAAAATCCCGCTGGCGTGTGGGCGCTGACTCCCTAACTTCCTGCGCTAACGCATCATGCCCAGCGTTTTTATCAAGACCTACGGATGCCAGATGAATGAGCGCGACAGCGAGGCTGTCGCCGCGCAACTGGTGGCCAAGGGGTATTCGCTCGCTCCCAATGAATGGGTAGCGGATGTCGTGCT
>CAILNN010000114.1 GCA_903835555.1 uncultured Verrucomicrobiota bacterium | reverse complement strand
TCTCCCGTTCGCGCGCCACGTGGTCGAGGACGGGATAGAGGAAGCACTCGGTCTTGCCGCTGCCGGTTCCGGTCGCTACCAGGGTGGCAGCCGCCAGTCGGTTGGTGGCGAGCCGTTGCCATGCGGTCTCCTGATGGACAAATCCGGGAAATTCCGTCTGGAACCCGGCGAAAAAGCCCCTTTCGTGGATGCCGGTGCGAAAGGGCAGGCCGATTTGGACGTACGGCCCTTTCATCCATCGGGACTCGTTGTCCGTGAAACGCCGCATGACCCCGGCAAAGAGCGGGTCGGTCGGTTCAAAACCGGTGCGGAGGAACTGCTTCAGCCCGGTTTGGACTTCACGCGCTAGGAGGGAGGGGAGCATGAAGGTGGAAAATGGAACTGATGTCGGCGGAGGCTAGTACCGTATCTGGAGATGGGTCACAATCCTTATGCCAGAAAGTGCGGCGGTTGGTCGCACGTTGCACGAATCCGGATGCTTGGTATGTTCCCCAACGAATTGGGCGCTTAAAGGGTCGACGACGCTCTGTTGCCCAAACCGCTCACCAATAAGTATTGACCCTAGGCTGCAAGTCTGCTCCGTTCATCTCGGCCATGATCACACAACGCACCAAAGACCAATTGGCAGCGCCGTCCGTCAAGTCCCGCAATCATCTGAATGCGGACCTTGACCGCAAGATTCAGGTCATTTACGAGACTCACGGAGGGCGACTTGCCAACTACTTCAAGCTGTCGCCCAAGTCCAAGGAGAAACGGTACATGTCCCTCGCGACCGCCTCGAACCGGGCTGTTGACCTGGATTAAATCCGCCTGTTAACCAGCAGGGTGAAGCCCGACCTTTCGTACCGGCTCAATCCATCCCGCGCCATCTGGATTCGCGGCAGGATCAGTGATGACTTGGTCGACCAAGTGGCACCCGAGATTCTGAAATTAAAGGCGGAGAGTTCGGATCCGTTGTCTGTCTTTATTAACAGTCCCGGTGGCTCGATACGATGCCTTGACATCATTGAGGGGCTTCTCAAAGCACCTGGCCCCACAGGTACAACCTGCCGAATCATCACCGCCGTAGTCGGTAATGCCTTTAGCGCCGCTGCGACTTTGCTGGCACTGGGAGATTATGCAGTCGCCTATTCCGTTGGCTCACTCATTCATTTCCACGGCACCCGGTATGGGGAAGTGGAAGATGTAACCGTTGAATCCGCAACCGGACATGCCGAATCGTTGCGCCGACGCAATGAGGCCACAGCATATCGTATCGCCGTAGTCGCACTGCCTCGGCTGTTTTTCAAGTATACCCTACTTACTGATGAGTTTGCGCGCCATCGGGACGGTAATCCAAACTGCAAAACGCCCATTGATTGCTTTTATCGCGCAATTGGAGAGCGGTTGACTCCTCCAGCGAAGAGGGTTGTGCAGAAGGCATGGGCGCGATTCCAGCAAATCAAAACATTGACCAGCGAGGTTTTGGATCCTGTCCAACGAGATTTGGAATCCAGAAGGATCGAAAATAATGCGGTCGAATATGAGATTTTAAAGCGAGTAATCGACTATGAGTTCAATGAGTTAAGAAAACGCCTACTCTCGGGGATTGGTCAACCTGAGTTGGGCAAGATGGTTGAAGACTATTTGATCCTCCGTGACTACCACGCCGGAGAGCACAATCATCTTCTCGGCGAAGTTGCCACCAAATTTGGGTTTGACCTTTTAACGCCCGAGGAGGCGGCGGAATTTACGGCTCTGCAGTCCGGTGGTTCCGAGGAAAAGATAAAGTTTTGGAGTCACCAAAAGCTACGAGAGAGAATTCAACCATTTTGGTATTTGGCCCTATCGCTATGCCGATATTTGCAAGAAGAAGAAAACCAATTGACTCCTTCGGATGCCTACTGGCTGGGTATTGTGGACGAATTGATCGGAGAGAATCTCCCCAATCTTCGGTCC
>CAILNN010000113.1 GCA_903835555.1 uncultured Verrucomicrobiota bacterium | reverse complement strand
AATTGGTGATTCAATCGGCTGTCGAAAGCACCTTTTTTCGAGCGCAGAGACGCAGTTTTCAGCAGAAAGCACCGAACGTCAGCTTGGTTTTACCGAGGGTTCAATAGGTTCATCCGGAAGAAACGAGGGCGACGGAAGAATTAGGGCACCCGCAGGACCACGAGCTGTTTGCTCGCGGACGATCTCTCGGGCGACACCAAAAAGTATAGAGGGTCCGTTGGTTCTAATGATTCGATTTATCTTCGCTTCTTCAAAGTCCTGCATTACCTCAAATATCCCGACGATCCCGAGTGAGAAAATGTAAGGGGTATTGGTCTCAACCGCAGGCTGGTATTTAAGTTCAAGCGTAACGACCCAACGTCTAAGATCGTCATTCATCAATTTGCAGTCCGTTACTGCGTCGAGCTCATCCAGAACCAGCTGCGTGTCCAAGTTAGGATCGAAACTGGAATTCAGGGTGAAATGAAACTCCGTGACAAAATATTCATGGAGCTGGAGGGGGAACAATTTCATAATCTAAAATCCGAGGTGTCATTCTCCTCAGACTCTCGCCCGCTATCGCAGCTCGACCGACGGTTTCGACCGACGACCGCGATAGTCTCCCAAACGTCATTCCCTTTGAAAACAAGGTTTATTCCGGAATGACGGTACACAGTCCGCCGGTCGGACCCACCATTAGGACGAACACGCATTTCTACCCGTTTCTGCTGGGTTATCTCCTGTTGCTCAGTTCGGTTTGCCCAAAAAAGAGCATGACGGCCAACCAACCAATTCGAAGCCAAAATCTGGCGCGCGAACCCTAGGGTTACCCCGTTTCCTGAGCGCAAGGCGCGGAGGTACTCAAGCGAAATGACGCCGTCGCGAAGCGCACAAAGCAATACATTCATGGATCGAGAGGGACGAGCGCGCCCCGATTCCCACCGGGTATAGGTCTTGGCGCCAATCTGGAGGAGGTCGGAAATACCCTCCTGGGTCAGGTCGAGGCGTTCTCGGAGAATCTTCAGTTCATCGCTAGAGATCAGCCCCATCCGACGAGCTTTGGTTTGTTCAATCTTCTCGATCGATTCAGGAGTCAGAACCTCTTCGCCAGTTTCGGTATCGGTAAAGCACTGCACCTCAATGGAGACGGATTCTGCAATGCCGTCACCTTCGAGGTTTGGAACGTGAACAAGAAATGACGTAGTGCGGAGTTCTGGAGTATTCATGGCCGTAGTGTTTGTCGTTCTGGCCGGTGCGCTGAAAGGATCAAGATAGTGATTCGGTTCTGTTTTAGGGCAATTTTGCCGTACATTTTCTCGGGCCCGCCACGATCCCGATTGCGGTGAAAGAAGAATTCGTAAGTGGCTAGTTGGCCACGAAAGGACGTTGTTTCGTTTCCTTCGATGGAGTCGTCTTCCAATGCGGCAATCATGCCTGTGTAAGCCTCGATCGCCCATGCACCGGAGGTTTCAATTTCCCAACGGGAACGAGCCGGGTTGGTCCATTCTATTTTTCTTGGATCTGCCGATTCCAGAGCCTTAACCACGGCTTGCCGCCATTCTTTCGGAATCGGGATGGGCATACGGGCTCTTTACGAAGCGGAATCACGAGACAAAGGTACTAATTGATACCTTGCTGTCAACTTTCTGTTTTTGCCTGGCAAACCATCCTTTCTTTTCGGGACTAATGTACCGCTTTGGAGTTGAAAAGAAGAGATTTGCATCAAAGCGAATCCAGAATAATCACCCAAAAACGGATGGGAAGCCTGAAACGGATGACTCTACACTACTTCCCCGGCTACCCCAAAACCTCTCCAGCCGGCTCCTCCCCTTGCACCCCCGCCGACTTGACCAACCCGGTGATGATGGCGGCCACGTCGATCATCAGCTCACAATCGAGGAAATGGTTATCGCGACGTTTCTGAACCCAGAGGGTCTTCACCCGGCCTCGGGAGTCTTCGCGGTTTTCCCGAACCTCTGCGGTCAACTGGTCGAAGTAATCCCGACCGGTCGTTCCAGGAACCGTCCATTGACCGACAACTCCATGGGTAAACAACGCCAGGTGGTCTTTGACGGTGGGATTGGACCATTGGTACAGGGTCAAGTGTCGCTTCGCCGTCGTTGCCTTGGCACCGATGCTGGGGTCCACCAGTACCTTCCGCCACGGTCGTCGGACGGTCTTTTCCGTCTTGGGGTCTTGGTACAGAAACCATTCGGCATCATCGCCTTTCATGGCTTTCCAGCCGGTGGCCTGGCAGAACCGGTACACCTCCGAGGCCTTGAATCCGGAATCAATCATGCAGTTGGCCTTGGACACGCTCAGTTTCACCCGGATTTCCTCCAGCTCCATGACCGTATTGCAGCGACCGTAGCTGATCAACCGACTAGCCCCGCCCGGTCCGAAGGCCCGACAAACCCAGAAGTAGTGTTCACCGCCCTTGGCCTGACGGTCAGCAGCCAAGAACCGGACCTTCTCCATCGGCCAGACATCGCCGAAGTTGTAGTCGGCTTTTCGCTCGAAAATGTAGTCGTCGCGGGTGACCAGCCAACGGTCGGTGTCCCACGACTCGCCCAAGGTCTCCGTGACGAAGGTGAACATAGCCTCGATGTCCCCGTCCGTCCGCATGGCATCCATGGCAGCCAGGAACTCCTCGACCACTGACCGCCACTCGACCCAGTGGGGCAAAAGGGCATTCCAGGTATAGCTGACCCGCGAACGCGGAGCGTTGGTGTTAAGTGGGACAAATCTCCCATGGTTTTCAATCCAACGGCGCTCGACAGGGGTGTCCTTGATTCCAAACCCGCAGCCGCTGCACTCATAGCGGATGGTGCCTGCCAACGTATCGAACCGCCATTTCCCACCTGGCTTAGTCGTCTCGTTGGTATCCCACTTGAGTTGTTCGAACTTCAGTTGTTGAAGGTGACGGCAATGGGGACATTCAAAATGCCAATGACGCTGGTCTCCCGCCCGGAAAGCGGTGTCCATGGCATCACCCTTGGTTCCTGGGGTGGAGATCAGGAACCGGCGCGAGTTCCAAAAGGACCGGGTTCGTTTGAGGACCATTT
>CAILNN010000112.1 GCA_903835555.1 uncultured Verrucomicrobiota bacterium | reverse complement strand
GTCCGGTTTCTTGCCGAAAGCGGTAGAGGACTACCGCAGTCCACGACGCTGCCGCGCCTTACCGAGGCGGTTTGGACCACCGGGGCGGTCGGCGGAACGGTGCGACGTGGTCGTGTTTCGGGCCTTCAGCCCTGAGATTCTTTTTTCCCATAACCCAGGCCGTTGGCCTGGGCTGGTATGGGGTCGGGCCTTTGGCCCTGCCGATCCATGGTGAAGCCGTTCATTGTTGAAATGGGTCGCCGAAATAGCTTAGGGAGTCGCAGGCGGAGCTGGTATGGGTGTCCATAGGTCTTTGACGGGATCGTACCGCCCGCCGTCGGTTGGGGCATTTGCCCAATCGTTGAATAGGGATGCTCCGCCCCAAACCAGCATTTCTGTCCCAGACCATTCCGCCGTGGCCGCATAGCGCTTGGATGGCGCTCCTTTGCTATTGATGGGTCTCCACACATCCTGCACGGGGTCATAGGCGAAACCGTCGTTCATCACCTTGAATCCCGTTGCAACACCGCCAAATATGATCATTTCATGGCCGGTCCAAACGGCGGAATGGCGAAAGCGCGGCGACGGAGCCCGAGCGCGGCTGAGTGGACGCCACCTATCTGTCGTCGGGTCATAGCGGCCTCCGTCATCCATGGCCGCGTCTGATTTCCACTCCTCGGAGCATCCGCCAAAAACAATCATTTCCCGACCGGTCCAAACGGCGGAGTGAAAATAGGCGGGTGGGGGAGCCCCAAGGACGGATATCCGTCGCCAAGCTTGTGACGACGGGTTGTAAGCGACCCCTCCCCCCTTGGCTTTGCCGTCAAATCCGCTCCAAAGGATCATCTCCTTGCCAGTCCAAACGGCGATGTGTCGACCACGAGGCGAAAAATCAGGAGCGTCGGGAAGACGCTCCCAAACGTCATTTTTGATGCTATAGGCGTAGCCTTCGGAGGAGAGCGGGTGGCTGTTATTACCCAATCGTTCGCCGCCCCACAGGATAACGCGGCTTCCGGTCCATACCAGGCTTGCATTGACCACCGCATCGGGGGCTCCAATGGGGGAAACGGGTTTCCATTCATCCGCCACGGGCTCGTATAGAAAACCTTCCTTGAGAATCCGCTTGGCCGATGTGCCACCCCAAAGGAATAGTTGGTCCCCGGCCCAAACCGCCGCCGCACCTCGGCGAGATCGAGGAGCGCCATCGGTGCTCATTGGTGTGATTCGCCCGGAAGCCGGATTGTAACGCCATCCACTGTTCTGGGGATTGTCATTTTTTGCGCCTCCCCAGAGGAGTAGTTCGCTACCCGACCACCCGCCCACTTGGAAAACTCTGCCGACCGGTTCCACCTTTTTTGTGGTTTGCCCGGTTGGAATAAAGGCAATCGTCCCAACCAGTGCCGCGACCGCCACAGCCAGAGCTGTCGCCATGTCGCGCCATCGGGGACGGAGCAGGCGGCGTCGGAAGCGTTTCGCGACGTTGATTTTCCTGGCGGAAATAGGCTTTCCATCGAGGTAATTCGCAAGGTCTCCAGCAAAATCTTGGGCGGTCGGATAGCGATCGCCCGGGGCCGACTCGATGGCCCGCATGGTGATCTGATCGAGGTTGCCGTCCAAATGTTTCAGCAATTGTACCCGGGTACACGAGCGCTGCGCGGCGATAAGGTCGAGTTCAGTGCGGCTCAGGTTTTTCAATCGGGTGCTGGGCGGAGGAACCACCTTCCAGTTGAGTCGGAGCCCGGTATCCATCAGGAGCGCGGAACGAGGACGGTCCAGAAATGGCCTGGTGCCGGTTACCAGCTCGTAAAGAATGGTACCCAAACTGAAGATATCGGTGCGGTGGTCAACTGTGGACGCCTTGCCTTCTAATTGTTCCGGGCTGGCATAGCTGGGCGTCCCCAAAAATTGATGCGTACCGGTGTGGATGGTGGCTCCTGACAGATTCCTAGCAAGAGCTTTGGCAACACCAAAATCGATGATCTTGGGGATATGTCGACCATCGACCGTGGATGCGAGGATATTGGATGGCTTGAGGTCGCGGTGGATGACCCCGGCGTCGTGGGCATGCTGGATGGCACGGCAGGTTTCCAAGATTAATTCGACACGGGCACGGGTGCTTAAGGCATGCTTTTGACAAAACTGGTCGAGTTGGACTCCATCAATCCATTCCATGACAAAATAGGGACGCCCCCGGCCTTCTACACCCCCGTCGAGAATGTGGGCGATGTTGGGGTGGTTCATCCGTGCCAACGCCTGCTGTTCGGCAAGAAATCGGGACATGACCTCACGGCTGCCGATACCGTGGCGGAGGAGTTTGAGGGCTACCTTGCGTCTAAAGGGGCTTTCCTGTTCAGCCAAATAGACAACGCCGCTCCCGCCTTCACCGATCTTCTTAACCAACCGGTAGGGTCCAAAACGGTCGCCAATTTGTTCATCGGGTGGAAATAGAAGCTCCAGTGAATTGGCACCAATCCTATTCAAGAAACCCGGATGCTCGCCCTGTGCATTCAGCATCTCCACCAGTTTCCGGCGAAGCTCCACATCCGGACCACAAGCGCCTTCAAGGAAGGAAAGTCGTTGGTCCGAAGGAAGTTTTTGCGCTGAATGAAACAGAAAGGCCAATCGATCGGTCGAATGGGTCATGTTATCGCTCATCGCTGGAGGACCTAGGCTAGCTAGACTCCCTTGACGATTTCAATCACGGGTTAGATTTCCCGCGAATGGGTCGAGGGTACCGCAGATAGGGGCAAGTTCAATTCGACCCGCCAGAGATGTTAGCGGTACGGCATCTTCTTAACTGGAGCGCTTTAACTCGACCAAGAGCCAGGCACGGGCAAAGGACCACCATCGATTAGCGGTAGGCAGGGAAATTTCGAGAGTGGCAGCAGCCTTTTCCATGGATAATCCGCCGAAAAAGCGCAATTTGACCAACTCTGCTTTTTTGGGGGATTCTATCGACAGCTTTTCAAGGGCATCGTTGACATCGAGAAGGGCTTCGTCATCGGTCCGGAAAGCAACTTGTATTTCATCCAGTTCAATCCGTGACAAATGGCCGCCGCAACGAAGGGTCGCCTTTCGCCGCGCTCGATCAATAAGAATACAGCGCATGATTTCGCAGGCTTTGGCAAGGAGATGATTTTTATCGTTACAGTTAATCCGATCAGACTCACTCAAGTTTAGCCATGCTTCATGAACCAAGGCGGTCGGTTGCAGCGTTTGGCCGGGAGCCTCCCCGTTCATTCTTTGAGTTGCCAATTGGCGTAGCTCGGCGTAGACCGACAAAAATAATTCCTCGGATGACTCCGGCTCCGGGACTGAACGGCTCTGATAAGGCTCCGGTAGGATTCCCATAGTGGCATTGGATTTCGGACGGTATGGTAAGAATGCAATGGCGTCTAAGACAAGCGGCATCATTGAGTTTCGTCGGAATATCCTTTCTCATTACAGGAAACGCCCGTTTTGCTTCTGCCAACCCCTTTTGGGGAAAAGAAAAGGCGCACCTTTTGGAGGTGCGCCTGAATCGAGGAGCAGGAAACCAGCAGCTTACTTGCTGGCTTTTTCTTCGGCTTGCGCGAAGGCGTGTTCGAGAGCCACGAGGTCTTCGCCGGGCTTGAGGGAGTCCAGAACCGCTTGTTCGGCCTTGAGCTGTTCAGGGCTGTAGTTGGCAGCCTTGATGGACAGACCGATACGGCGCTCGCCACGGTCAATCTTGATGACACGGGCGTTCACGTCGTCACCGACCTTGAGCACGTTCTTGATCTTATCGATGCGCTCCTCGCTGACCTGGGAGATATGAACGAGGCCATCGATGTCGTGAGGCAGTCCAACGAAGGCACCGAAGCTGGCCAGCTTGGTGACCTTGCCTTGAACAAGATCGCCGACGCGGAAGAATCGCTCGATCTGCTCCCACGGGTCGGTGGAAAGCTGCTTCATGCCGACCGAGATGCGTTGATTGGCTTTGTCGACTTCGAGGATGACGCCCTCGATGATGTCGCCCTTCTTCACCACTTCGGACGGGTGGTTGATCTTGCGGGTCCAGCTCATGTCGGACACGTGGATCATGCCATCGAGACCTTCTTCCAGCTCGATGAAGGCACCGTAGCTGGTGAGGTTGCGGATCGGTCCCTTGACGGCAGTACCAGGGGGGTATTTCTGATGGGCAACGTCCCACGGATTGGTCTCCAACTGGCGGATACCGAGGGAGATTTTTTGCTCTTCGCGGTTGATGCCGAGCACGACGGCTTCGAGGTCCTGACCGACCTTGAGGACATCGCTCGGTTTGGCAATGCGCTTGGTCCAGGACAGTTCGGTGACGTGGACCAGACCTTCGACACCCGGCTCGATTTCGACGAAAGCACCGTAGGGAACAAGATTGACGACCTTGCCCTTGACCTTTTGGCCGAGGGGGTACTTGGCCTCGATGCTGTCCCACGGATTGGATTCCTTCTGCTTGAGGCCGAGGGAAACGCGCTCTTTTTCGCGGTTGATATCGAGAACGACGACATCCAGTTCCTGACCCACCTTGAGCAACTCGCTGGGGTGATTGAGGCGACCCCAGGACATGTCGGTGATGTGCAGAAGACCATCGAGTCCATTGAGGTCGATGAAGGCACCGAAATCGGTGATGTTCTTGACCGTGCCCTTGCGGATATCGCCGGGGACCATTTCGGACAAAAGGGAGGAACGTCGGGCGGTGCGTTCGGCTTCAACCAATTCGCGGCGGCTCAGAACGACGTTCTGGCGGTCGGGATTCAGTTTGACGACCTTGAACTCGTAGGAGTTGCCGACGTAGGTCATCAGGTTCTTGGGCGGGGTGACGTCGACCTGGCTGGACGGGCAGAATGCCTCGACCCCGATGTTGATGAGCAGGCCGCCTTTGACGACGCCTTTGACCTTGCCGATGACCGTGCCGCCTTCATTGCAGATGGTCTGGATGCGGTCCCAGTTCTGCTGAAATTCAGCCTTTTCCTTGGAAAGGTGGACGTTGCCCTCTTTGTCTTCGGCGTGTTCGATAAGGACATCGACCGGATCGCCGAGCTTGACGTTGGCGAAGTCCTCGAATTCGGAGGCGGATACGACGCCTTCGGACTTGCCGCCGATATCCACAAGGACTTCCTTGGGTCGGACTTCAATAATGGTACCGCGAACGATTTGGCCGGTCTGAAGCGGGCGCTCATATTGCCTCAGCATCTCGGCGAATGACTGCGTGGTGACTGCCATACGAAACAGAACTAACGGGAATGCAACGGGGGGATTCGAAGAAGACCGCAGAGAAGGCGGCCTCGGGCGAAGGCTCCGTGCCCTACTCCACCCTGTCGCGGGGAGGCAACAGAGGTTTGAAGTTAGGTTGTTGGTTGATCAATTTTTCTCAGCCTAAAATGACATCGCACACGCGACATCAGGCGGAGCGCCAGCCTAGCAGGCGATGGGCAGACGGCAAGAAATTTGGTTTCGACATCCGAAACGGGGCCGAAACCACGGCTTGCGGACGCGCTTCTCTACCGGGAGATTAGTCCTCAGGATGCAACCGTCTCCTTTTCAGTTAGTACTCCGAGCGAATCTCCAGTCGACCGGGCGGCGATTCACCTCTCTTTGGCGACACTCCTGGCTGATGGTTGGTTTGGTTTGTCTGTTTCTCTCTGGCTACGTCGTTCTGGCGTTCACGCTTTTCTACCAGGGACTCCATTTTCTATCGCGTTTTCCCGGGTTGGGTGCGGCCTTGGTCGAACGGCTCATTTTCCTTCTGTTTGCCTTCCTCTTCGGTTTGCTTCTCATCTCGAATCTGGTGATCAGCTACAGCAATCTATTCCGGAATCGAGAGACGGCTTTCCTGCTAACGCTTCCTATTCCGAACCGAACAGTTTTTCAATGGAAGCTGATTGAATCCACCATCCTGGCTTCCTGGGCATTTCTTTTTCTGATTGCCCCACTCCTGGCCGCTTACGGACTGGTGAATTCTGTCGCCTGGCACTTCTACCCCGCAGTGGTCGGTCTTGTGGCCGTCTTCATTATTCTACCCGGATCCGTCGGGGCCTGGCTGGCCGTCCATCTGGCTCGTCATCTCGACCGTAAAGCCCTTCAAGTTGGTCTCGCTGCGGGATTGAGCCTGCTGCTGTTGATGATTATCGTCCGATTTCGGCCAGACCCCATTCCGGAAGCCGAATTGGAAACACGCGTTCTGACCGTCATCGACCGGCTCATGGAAAAAACGCAGTTCGCCCAATTTCCACTTTTACCGAGCTTTTGGTTGAGTTCAAGCGTTCAAAATTGGGCGGAAGGAGCCATGCATTCGGCGATCTTTTTTGCCTTGGTGTTGCTGAGTCACGCGCTCTTTTTTGGTACACTGATTGCCACCCGGATGGGAGGGTCATTTTATGAGGCTTCCAGCGTGGTTCAAAGTCGCGGCAGCGTCTTTTCTCGATGGGATTGGTTTCAGCGGTGGCAACAAAATCGGCGGGAGCTCCTAAAATCCAGAAAAAGAACTCTTCCTCGCGGCGGGCTTGAGACGGTATTCAGTTGGGGTGGGCTCCTTCCGACCGACGTGCGGGCGCTTCTCGCCAAGGACCTCCGTGTGTTTTGGCGCGATACCACGCAGTGGGGGCAGACGGTCATGCTCTTTGGCTTGCTGACCATTTATACCGTGAATCTTCGCCACTTCAGTCGCCAGCTGGATTCCCCGTATTGGATTTCGTTGGTCAGCTATTTGAACTTGGGTGCCTGTGCCCTGAACCTGGCCACTATCACGACCCGGTTTATTTTCCCGCAGTTTTCGCTCGAAGGAAAACGAGTTTGGGTCGTGGGCCTTGCTCCTCTCGGTCTGGTGCGAGTCGTGCTCCTGAAATTTTGGCTCGGCAGTGCCTCCACCCTCCTTCTCACCCTTTCGCTAATCTTGTTGTCCTGTACCATGCTGCGGCTTGGGTTGGCGCGGACGCTCTTCTTTTCCGCCGCAATTACCGTGATGTCCATGACTCTGAACGCCGTCGCCGTCGGTATGGGAGCCCTATTCCCCAATTTTCGGGAACAGAATCCAAACAAGATCGTCAACGGTTTTGGGGGCACCTTCTGTTTGGTGGTCAGCTTCGTTTACATTGTTGGTTCGGTCGTCTTACTGGCAGTCGGAAGTCCGTGGGGATGGCACTTTGCAACAAATGGCGAAGAATCTGGGGAATCCGGTTTTGACGGACAGCGCGCGGCATTTTTCTGGGTCGTCTTCTTTTTGATTAGTGCCCTCATGGGATGGTTGCCGCTTCGGCTTGGACTGCGTCGGGTCGCTCAAACGGAGCTGTAGTTCGACAAACGTATATACCTCGCCGCTTGACGTCCCACGGATGAATGACAGAGGATTCCCGCCGTCTTACCAAGCGTATGTCTGAAACCCCCTCCTCCCCCACCCGGCGACAATTCCTGAGCACGACCGCCAAGGTCGGAGCCTTTGCGCTTGCCGCTCCCGGCATCATTATCCGTCCGTCGGCTTTCGCCGCCAATTCCGACACCCTGAAGGTTGGTCTCATCGGCTGCGGCGGACGCGGCACCGGTGCGGCTGGCAATGCATTGACGGCCGACTCAAACTGCGTGTTGACCGCCATGGGCGATGTCTTTCCAGACCAACTGGAAAACTCCTACAAGGGGCTCAAGGAACAGTTCGACAAGCGCATTCAAGTCACGCCGGACACAAAGTTCACCGGTCTGGATGCCTATAAGAAGGTAATCGATTCGGGGATCGATGTGGTCCTCCTAGCGACACCTCCCGGATTTCGTCCGACTCACCTTCGCTACGCCGTCGAGCAGGGTCGGCAAATCTTCTGCGAAAAGCCGCTCGCGACCGATGCCACCGGCATCCGCCACGCGCTGGAGTCCGTTCGTATGGCGAAGGCGAAGAATCTGAATTTGGTAGCGGGATTCTGCTGGCGAAGCGATCTTCCGCGCCGCGCTCTTTACCAACAAATCCATGATGGTGCTATTGGCGACGTACGATCGGTCTACGGGACCTATCTGACCGGCCCGGTTAAGCCGATGCCGGCTCCCTCCGCTCGCAAGGACGGCGTGACTGACTTGGAATGGCAACTACGCAACTGGATGAATTTCTCCTGGCTAGCTGGCGACGGCTTTGTTGAGCAATGCATTCACACCGTTGATAAGCTGGCTTGGTGTATGAAGGATGTGCCGCCGATCAAGTGCACCGCCACAGGTGGACGGATGATCGGTAATTTCCAAGGAAATATTTTCGATCACATGACCGTTGTGTTTGAGTACGCCAACGGCGTTCGGGCAACGATCGCCCAACGTCAGATTCCCGGCTGCTATAACGACAACAGCGATTACATCATGGGCACCACCGGCCACGCTCTCAGCGGATGGAATACACCGGTTATCCGCGGCGAAAAGCCATGGCGCTACCAAGGCAAGGCCCCCGACATGTATGTGGTGGAACATGAAGAATTATTCGCCGGAATCCGGGGGAATGGCCCGATTCGCAATGATGGCGAATGGCTCGCGTCCAGCACCCTCCAGGGTTTGATGGGCCGGACGGCTGCCTACACCGGACTGGAAGTGACTTGGGAAAACATGTTGAAATCCCAGGAACAGTTGGGACCGAAGGAAATCGCTTGGGACATGAAGCTTCCCATCATGTCCATTCCGGTTCCGGGACAGTATCGTTTAGCCTAATCGCTAGCCATCAACTACCCAATACCCATCGTGAACCGACGTGATTTCCTCCAATTGGTGACCGCTGCTAGTGTCCTGCCAGTCGTCACCGGCAAAGCCGATGACTCCGCTGCTCCACGGAAGCCGCTGCGGAAGGGAATCATGTTGGCCACGGTGGGTGGGGACGAATTGAACAAGCTTTCACTGGCGGATCGCTTTCAGGCCATCCGAGACGCAGGCTTTGACGGAGTGGAAGCGATGAGCCACTACGATCGGGACGAAGTTCGCAAAGCCTACGAAAAATCGGGTCTAAAATGCGCCAGTGTTTGTGGGCAACACCATTGGTCCAAGCCGCTCAGCCATCCCAGTGAGCAAGTTCGCGCCGAGGGACTGGAAGCGCTCAAGCATACTTTGGAGGACGCTGCCGCTTGGGGCGGGGAGTCCATTCTGTTGGTTCCAGGTGTTTGCGACCAATCGATCCCCTATGATGTGGCCATCGAACGGTCCTTTATTGAGATCAGTAAGGCGGTGCCTCTCGCGGAAAAGCTTCAGGTGCGTATTTCGATTGAGAACGTCTGGAACAACTACTTCCTGAGTCCGGTGGAAGCGGCGGCATTCGTCGACCGATTCCACTCACCTTGGGTCGGTTGGCATTTCGACGTCGGGAACATTATTCACTACGGATGGCCAGAACAGTGGATTCATGTCTTGGGACCCCGGATTAACCGATTACACATCAAAGAATACAGCCGCGCGCGGGCGGATAAGGAAGGAAAATGGGCGGGATTTGGAGTCGAATTTCTGAAAGGAGACAATCGCTGGCCGGCCGTTATGAAGGCTTTGGACGATATCGGGTATCACGGCTGGGGAATCGCGGAGCAGGGCGGAGCCGATAGTGTCGCCGGACTCAAAAAATTGAGCAGGGAGATGGACCAAATCTTTGCGTCCTGATTGGGAATCCGAGTTGGCCAATCGGCAGGCCTACTTAACGGCTTGATTTAGGGCTTGTTGAACGATTTGAGGAGTCAGAATTGTCGGCAACTCGATCGGAGCCCGGTCCAAGGCTTTCGAATAGACCAACACGAGTGGCACACCGCGTCGGCCATGGCGCTGGAGTTCGGCGGCAATTTGCGGGTCTGCGTCGGTATAATCGGCCTCGAATACCTCGAATCCGTGATTCTTGAGCTGACCTATGGTTGAATCGATTTCAATGGAAGTGCGCTTGTTCAGTTGACAGTTCAGACAGTTGTCGGCTGTGAAATCAACCAAGACGGGATGTCCGGACTTACGGGATGCTTCAATGGCGGCTGGGCTCCATCGTTGCCACGCCAATTTTGGAACCTTGGTTCCGACCGGATGCCGCCAGTCCAACTGGCCTTCCAGTAAGCCAAAGTAGCCACCAGCCAATAGTAGGGCCGCCACACCGATGGCCTGCGGACTGCCACCTCCTCGTTGCTCGAACTCACCCCAAACCCAAGCGACCGCCGAGATAACCACTAGAAAAAGTCCCATCCACAGAACTCCGGCCGAGCCCATGCGAGTCGCGGTAAACCAGAAAATCCAAACACAGGTCCCCAGAATCGGGAAGCCCATGGCTGTCTTAAACCGTACCATCCATCCTCCTGGTTTCGGGAGCCACTTCAGCCATTCTGGGTGCCAGCACAACAGAATAAATGGACTGGCCAATCCCAATCCAACG
This sequence comes from uncultured Verrucomicrobiota bacterium, assembly GCA_903835555.1. Lineage (GTDB taxonomy): Bacteria > Verrucomicrobiota > Verrucomicrobiia > Limisphaerales > UBA9464 > CAILNN01. The sequence continues at coordinate 2,102 of CAILNN010000112.1, read as the reverse complement.
GTCAAGAAGATCAGCAGCAGGACAACCGGCGGCTGGGTAAAGGCAAAACCAATCGCAGTCCCCAGCATCGGTGCCGTGCACGGTGTCGCTAATACCGCAGCCAGAACCCCGTTGAAAAAGGCACCTGCCGGTCCTTCCTCGGCCGATTCAATGCCGCCGTGTGGTTGCGCTCCAGCGGCCTGACGCCTCGAATCCGACATCCACCTCAATGGAAGCGCAAACATCCAGCGGGCGACCTGCCCGATTCGGTCCATGGCCGCCCCGCTTAAGTTCACCTCAAAAACACCGAACAAATTCAGGGCCACCAGGAGTAAAAGGACACAAAGAATGACGCGGAATTGAGAGTTTTGCAGTGCCGTGCTCCAACCAGCCAGTGATCCGGCTGCCTGAACCGCCAAGGCCGCAGCGCCCAGGCAGGCAAACGAAGTCAGAACACCCAATCCGTAAACCAGTCCCAGATTCCGAACCTGGCGGGGATCGCTTCCCGCCTGACGGACAAATCCGAGTATTTTCAGTGCCAATACGGGCAGGACGCACGGCATGATATTCAGAATGACACCACCCAAAAACGCCAATCCCAACATCGGAACCAATTCAGCCAGGGAAAACTTGGCCGACGGTATTCCTGCCTTGGGAACAGCGGATTCTGTGATGGGAAGATGAACCTCGAAGCCACGTCGAATCCCGTTCGATGATTCTTCAATGAGCAACCCATCGGCGATCGATGGCCACCCTCGATCGTTGGCATCAACCACATGGGTCAAGCGCAACTTGCCGTTGACTTGAGTGGCGGCTTCCGGCTTGCCATCCAACGGGAGCTGCTTGTTTTCGTAAGGGATGAAATCTCCCCGCGTTGCACCGGTCTCCCAGTCGATCACCAATGGCCGGGAATCGGTGCCGATGGGTGGAAGCCAATGGGCTGTGGCTTTAACGTCAGTCGCTACCGTCGGAAGCAGGGAACGTGCGACAGCAAATCTGCCTGACTCAAAAGACGGAACCTCCGTCGGACCGATTCGAATGGATACGGTCAAATTCGTATCGCCGCGAACGCATTCGTGTTCGCACTCCTGCCAGGATACCTTGCCCGAGAGCTTCAGATCGCCCTCTGGGATGGAACTGCTAAAATTCAATGGAACCAGCAACCAAACGGTACCCGTGTAGGCGGGTGCATCACCCGCAGGATCCGCCAAGTGTTGTGGAATCGGCCATTGAATGGGGCCAGCGGTGACCCCGGTCGGAAGGGTCCACTCCATTTTCGGGGCAAAACCCACGCCTCCAAGTGCAGAAGGATTTCTCCAGTAATTGTGCCACCCGGAGGGAATCTTGAATTCGATAGCGACCGTTGCCACGCCGCCCGCTTTGAGGACGGAATGATCCGTTATCAGCCGCAATTGCGACGACGCTTGTCCCACGGTTTCAATGGTAACAAACCACGTCGACACCAACGCCAATGCCAACCTCAACCAGCATCTCATATTTCGTCAGTCTCCCTTTGAATAGTAAGGTAGACGAACGAAAGAAAAAATCCTGTCAGAAAGCAGACCGATTTTGTTCAGCTCGCATGCAGACGATTCACTCAAACCGAAGGAAGGTCAGGAGTTATTGCGACGGACTGCCCACAAAGCGATTCCTGCGATAAAAACCATCAAGACCGTTTGCGGTTCAGGCACGGACGCAGCAGAAACGGAAATCGATATTGCACCTTTGATTCCCCCTTGGACCGTTTTTTGCGTCCAAGTACCACCCTCTTTGGCCAATATCTGGCCCGTCGTCGAACCAATTGTCGGGTCAGCATTAGGGAGGAGAAGTCCGACACTGGCACCATTCGAAAGCCCGTAAAAAGCAATTGAAAAAACCAAATCCTTGGGCACGATCGGTCCGGCATAGGTAATACCGACGCTATAAATACCCGAATGGATATCTTGGGGATCGCTTTGGTAAAGCAGGGAAGAAGGCAGGCCTCCCGCTCCAACGGAATACAGGCGGAAAACCAACGATTGGGATTGATCCACGGAGGAGTAATAGGGAAAATCAATTTCTCCCAACGTGAAGCTACCTCCTGCCAGGGAGATATGTTGCCCCAATTCGGCACCCGGGGTGAC
>CAILNN010000111.1 GCA_903835555.1 uncultured Verrucomicrobiota bacterium | reverse complement strand
ATGGATCTGCATCCAGGCTCGGGATATTTCCGAACTTTCAGCCGGTCCGCCCTAAATGCGATTCTCCAAATCCAGGATCGTGTCAGAAATCTCAGGCATTTAAGCGGGGCGATTGGATTCATGTCCGATACCTTCACATTTCAACCTCGATGGCGAGGGAGCCGTCCCCGTCCGAAGCGTTTTTCCAAAGATTTGAGTGAAGGATTTCGTGTCGTCCTGGCGAATTCAAAACATCCGTTACGATTGGTGACAAACCTTGGGCTGTTGGCGAGCGCGCTGAATTTGGTATTTGCCGCCTACTGCTGTTTTTGGCAGGGGAAGTCAACTGAGACCCTGCCTAGTTTGGTTATGTTGTCATTCCAACAGGCCATTCTATTTTTCTTGATCTTTGTGATTCTAGCAATTCTGGCGGAGTACATCGGATTGGTCCTTTGGGAAGCCCGCGCACGCCCGAGCTATTTTATCTCTCGGGAGGAACAAAGTAACCCCATCTTGCGCATAAGCGAACGCCGAAATGTCGTTAATGAAGCCTAGAAACTAAAGTGCTATGTTACTCCTTAATGTTGAGCCTGAACGTCGGTTGGCGACGGGTGTCGGCAGTTGGATCACGACGATAGATATCGAAGTAAATGGAACCTGCAAAGTGCGATTTGACACCGAGGCGGAGGAAGTCTCGAACGGGGAGCCCTCCCAGGGAAAACGTCGTGCTCGCATCGGGGTCCTTGCAAAGAAGACCATAGCTAGGCGTGACAGGGTGGAATCAGGATGGGTTCCCAAGGAGGCATAGTCCGTGTAATCCAGGAAAAGAACATCACAAAGAATATCATCGTACCATGCCGTTCAAGCCTCTCCGCATTTTCCTGCATGATTTCCCCGGGCACCCGCCCCAGGTCCATCTCAGCCGAGCCCTCGCGCGCAGGGGGCATCATGTCCTTCATGGATTTTCAACCATGGTCCAATCGCCGAAAGGCAATCTCCTTCGACAGCCCGGCGACCCGGCGACCTTCGATATTATCGATATCGGCATCGGGGAAACATTTCAGAAACACTCCTACGTCAAACGGCAGTTCCAAGAGATCAAATATGGCCGGGAAATGGTAAAAGCCGCGCAGGCATTTGCGCCTGACCTGGTCATCGGTTCCAACACCCCGCTGGTGCCCCTGAACCAGTTGCGAAGGATGGCCGGCAAAAGGAGGGTCCCTTTTGTGTTCTGGATGATGGATGTCTACGGTTTGGCGGTTCGCGATGGATTGGCGAAGAAAAGCCGTTTAGCCGGAAGTCTGATCGGGGGCGCTTATATTCAGTTGGAAAGGTACATTTGTCGCCATAGCGACGAGATCGTTGTCATCGCTGAAAGCTTTCAGGATTTGCTGGCGACCTGGGGGGTCCGACCCGACCGTCTGGATTGTCTGCCCCTTTGGGCTCCCATTGAAGACATCCCGGTTCGTTCCAAGCAAAATCGTTGGTCTCGCGAGCAGGGATTGGAGTCGACCACCAACATCATTTATGCCGGAACCCTGGGACTTAAGCACAACCCTCAGGCATTGGTCGACCTTGCCGAACGATGCAAGAGCCGTCCCACGGTCCGAGTCGTCGTGATCTCCGAAGGGCTGGGTGCAAATTTTTTGAAAGAACAAAAAGACCGCCTTCAGTTGGACAATTTGCTGCTGCTCCCGTTTCAACCCTTCCGTGATCTGCCGGATATTTTTGGCTCCGCAGCGGTGCTGATAGCGCTGCTGGAGGCAGAAGCGGGGACCTTTTCCGTTCCGGGAAAGGTGTTGAGCCACCTTTGCTCGGGAAGGCCACAAGTCGCCTTGCTTCCGCCGGAGAATCGTGCAACTCGGGTCATTGAACAAAGTGGTGGCGGTTTTGCCGTGCCGTGCGGGCAGGTGGATCGATTTGTCTCTGAAGTCCTGCGGTTGGTTGACGACCCGGCTCTGGCGGGAGAGAGTGGACGAAGGGCTCGATCGTATGCCGAGCGCGAATTCGACATCGACCACCTTGCCGAGACTTTCGAAGGTATGATTGTGAAACCGTTCAAGAACAGCAGTCACTTTACATCCTAGATATTGCCCTATGTCCTATTGGTCCCAAAAATCAGTTCTGGTCACAGGTGGTGCCGGCTTCATCGGCTCCCATTTGGTCCCCACGTTAGTTGCCGCCGGGGCACGCGTGTCGGTTGTCGATAATCTCGAGCGGGGACGCCGGGAGTTCCTGTCGACCGTTGCCAGCGAAATCGAATTCTTTCAACAGGACCTTCTCGACTATCCCGGTATACTTAGGCTTTGTGCCAAGCGCGACGTTGTCATCCACTTGGCCTCGAAAGTCGGGGGAATTGGCTACTACACGAGCAAACCGTTCGAGGTTTTCGAGGCCAATCTGAGGATGGATGGAAATGTTCTGGAAGCCGTCCTCGCACAGGGTGTTCCTCATTACTTTTACGCCAGCAGCGCTCACGTGTACCCGATTGAATTGCAACAGGATGCCGAAGCTCCGCCCATTCGGGAGGATCAGGTCATCCCGGCGCACCCAGAGCTTTCCTACGGGTGGGCAAAGTTGATGGGCGAAAAGCGTATTGAATACGCAATAGCTGAAGGGAGGAATCTTCGGGCATCCGTTGCCCGAATCATCGGGGCATACGGCCCAAATCAGGATTTCAATCTCGCCACTGGTTCCGCCATTCCAGTTTTCATTCGCCGAGCTATTGAATATCCCAAGTTGGCCCCCTTTCGGGTCTTGGGTACGGGTGCCGAGACCCGGTCTTTCTGTTATGTAAGCGATATTGTCGACGGAATTCTCAAGTCAACCGCTAAACTGGCCGAGTCGCCGTTCGTCGGTCCTTTCAACCTGGGTGCAGAAGGCCGTGTGAGTATCGGCGAATTGGCGCGGACAGTCGTTGAGATTTCCGGTAAGGACATACAGATTCATTTCGACACCAAACATCCCACCCTAATCTGGGGTCAGGCGTTGGATTGTCATTTGGTATCCGAGCTATTGGGTGATTGGCATCCGCAGATATCAATGAGAGCGGGACTTGAACGGTGTTATGCGGACATTTCCGCCCGTCTGGCCTCAGCGTTGTAGGAATCCCGGTCTTACCCCATCAGAAGGATATTTAGAATGAAAGTCATCGTGATTGGTGGAGGCGTTGTTGGAATGGGAACCGCCCTCCAGCTAAAGCGCCTCGATCCCCGCCTGGAGATTCGACTACTGGAGAAAGAGCCCCGTGTCGGAGCGCACCAAAGCACCCACAACAGCGGGGTATTGCATGCAGGACTTTATTATAAACCAGGTTCCCTGAAGGCGCGCCTGGCGGTGGATGGGATCCGACAAATGGTGGCATTTTGCCAACAACATCGCATTTCCCACGATGTCTGCGGCAAAGTAGTGGTCGCCACCGATGAAACGGAGCTCGAGCGCCTAAAAACATTGTTGGACCGTGGCCAAAAGAACGGACTCCGGGGCTTAAAATGGCTTGGTCCCGAAGAGCTTCGCGAAATCGAACCCCACGTAGCGGGAATAGCGGGCGTGCGGGTCCCGGAAGAGGGGATCGTTGATTATCAGGGTGTTAGTGACGGGATGCATCGAGAGCTAACCCGGTTGGGGGTTCAGGTTCAAACCGGCGCGAAGGTAACCGGGATTCGCCCGGAAGGATTGGGTTGGCAAGTGGAGAGCGCATCCGGGGATTGGGGATGTGATTTCATTGTCAACTGTGCCGGACTGTATTGTGATCGAATTGCCGAGTTGGCAGGCATCCCAAGAGCCACGCGCATCGTGCCTTTCCGGGGTGAATACTATCAGCTAAAGCCGACGGCGCAGCGATTGGTTCGCCATTTGATTTACCCGGTGCCAGATCCCGTATTTCCGTTCCTGGGGGTCCACTTTACCCGTCTGATTGGTGGCGGAATTGAAGCCGGCCCGAACGCGGTGCTGGCGTTTGCTCGTGAGGGGTACACCAAATGGAAGATTAACTTGGTGGATTTGGCTGATGCCCTGACATTTCCGGGATTATGGCAATTCATGCGTCAACACCAGGAAATGGTTTGGCACGAAATCACTCGGTCGTTTAGCCGTCGGCTGTTCTGCGCTGCTCTACAACGCTTGGTTCCTGACCTCAAAGAGGAAGACCTGGAAACCGGAGGTGCTGGAGTTCGTGCACAAGCGATGCTGGCCGATGGTACACTGGTTCAAGATTTTAGCTTCGCCGAAGGCCGCAATGCGCTCCACGTCCTGAATGCGCCCAGCCCGGCCGCAACCGCCTCGCTCGCGATCGGCGAATATGTCGCGCGAAAATGCCTCGACATGCTTGGCCGCAAGTGCGAAGATATTTCTCCGTTGCAGTGACCTTGCAGGGGTCAGGAGGCCGTTTCGGTTGCCCTCAGTACCTGCGCTCCGCTTTCCGTTACGTGATTGACCCAACCGTAGATTAACTTACATGAACATTCTGATTACCGGTGGTGCCGGATATATAGGCTCCGTACTCGTTCCAACCTTGCTGCAGCAAGGCCACCACGTCCATGTCCTGGACAACTTCCTTTTCCGTCAAGTTTCCCTCGCTGATTGCTGCCAGTACCCCGGGTTTAACATTACCCGAGGGGACGCCCGTGACCCCCAAGTGCTCAAGCCTCTGCTGGCAAAGGCAGATTTGGTTATTCCCTTGGCGGCGTTGGTGGGTATGCCCATTTGTAACCGCGACCGGGTGGCGGCCCAAACGACCAATGAAGATGCAGTCAAACTGATTTGCGATCTGGCCTCGCAAAATCAACGGATTATTATTCCAACGACCAACAGCGGTTACGGCGTCGGCGAGAAGGGAAAATTTTGCACCGAAGATTCACCCCTGAATCCGATCTCCGTCTATGGTGTCACCAAGATGAACGCTGAAAAGTTCGTTCTCGATCGCGGCAATAGCTTGAGTTTCCGCCTGGCCACCGTCTTCGGAATGGCCCCTCGTATGCGGCTCGATTTGCTCGTCAACGACTTTGTCTATCGTGCCGTTCATGACCGTGCAGTCGTCATCTTCGAGGGACATTTCAAACGCAACTACATCCACATTCGCGACGTCGTGAAAGCCTTCACCCATGCCATGGCAAACTTCGAAGCCATGCAGGGCCGCCCGTACAACGTGGGTCTTGAAGAGGCGAATCTTTCGAAACTGGAACTGTGCGCAGTGATTCACAAGCACATCCCAAGCTTTGTTTATCTGGAAGCCCCCATCGGAGAGGACCCCGATAAGCGCGACTATGTGGTGTCCAACCAAAGGATCCTCGGCACCGGCTACACCACCGAATGGAATCTTGATCGGGGCATCCAAGAGTTAATTAAGGGCTACACAATTATCCGAAATTCTGTCTACTCAAACGTCTAATCTGAGCGTAATGACGCCCAATCCCCACCCGTCCGTCTCGGCAGTTATTCTTGCTGGAGGCTTTGGAACACGGGTCAGGCATTTGCTTCCCGGAATTCCAAAGCCGATGGCACCGGTCCTTGGTCGTCCCTTTCTGGACTGGGTGATTGCCTTCTTACGGCGGGAGGGGATCGGTTCAACCGTGCTTTCCACAGGGCATCTGGCTGAGGTGATAGCTTCTCACTACAGCTCTGGTTCGTACGAGGGCACTCAAGTGGAGTGCGTACAAGAAGATCGGCCCCTGGGCACAGCGGGTGGGTTTCTTCACGCAGCCTCCCATTCGTCATTTGTCGGCAAGACCAACGCGTGGCTGGTCCTGAATGGTGATTCACTGACCGTCACATCGTTGAAGCCGCTGCTTGATTTGATTGAGACTCCAGATGTCGATGGGGGACTCCTGGCAGTTGACCTTCCCGATGCCTCCCGTTTTGGCACCTTGGACGTGGATGCCGATGGTTGGCTCCAACGCTTTCGCGAAAAACAGCCCGGTGCGGGATTAATCAACGCCGGAGTCTATCTTCTCAAAGCCAAACTGCTGGGTACGGCCCAAACACACCGCCCACTGAGTTTTGAGACAGAGTTATTTCCGCACTTGATACAGGCGGGTGCCCGTTTACGGGTCATTCCTTGCCAGGCGGATTTCCTGGACATAGGGACACCCGAGACCTTGCGGCAAGCCGAAGCGTTCGTCCGCACGAACGCCTCCTGGTTTTAGATTCATTTTCCATTTCAAGCCGACCAATAATTCATCCAGTTCACTAGCACCCATCTGCCATGGTTATCTCCCGGGTTCCCTTTCGTGTCAGCTTTTTCGGTGGTGGCACTGATTATCCCTCCTGGTATCGCCGTTTCGGTGGAGCTGTCCTTTCGACGACCATCAACAAATACTGTTACCTTTCCGTTCGCAAGTTGCCTCCATTCTTCGATCATTCGATCCGGCTCGCCTACTCCCAAGTGGAGCACTGTACCAATCTGGACCAAATCCGCCACCCAGCGTTCCGCGAAATTCTCCGATTCCACGGGATTCAACAGGGTATTGAGGCCCATTATGATTCCGATTTGCCCGCCCGAAGCGGGATGGGTTCGAGCTCTGCTTTCGCGGTCGCCCTCTTGCACGCCCTCTACGCGTTTCGCGGAAAAATGGTTTCACACGGCGAACTCGCGACGCAAGCGATTCATATCGAACGCGAAGTACTGGGAGAATCTGTCGGGAGCCAGGATCAAGCCGCAGTCGCCCACGGCGGCCTGAACCATATCCGGTTTGAAACGGACGATAGCATCGTGGTCACCCCGATGATCCTGGGACGCGATGTCCTTCGCGCACTCAACGGGCATCTGATGCTTTATTTCACCGGCACCATCCGTTTTGCCTCCGAAATCGCCAAGACCTATTGCGCTGATCTGGGTGAAAAGGAACGCAACATGCGCCTGTTGGGAGACTTGGTTCCCACCGCCATTCGGGCCCTCGAACAACAGGACCTTCTCGAATTTGGGCGCCTTCTACATGAGGGATGGCGACTCAAGCGCAGTATCGCTACAGCAATCTCTACCAATGCCATTGATGAGATTTACGAGGCCGCAATCGATGCCGGTGCCCTCGGGGGTAAAATTCTTGGTGCGGGAGGCGGCGGTTTCATGCTGCTCTTCGTGCCCCCCGAGCGCCAACCGTCCGTGCGGGAACGCCTTAAGTCTCTTTTGCTAGTTCCGTTTGAATTTGAGTCCGCCGGCAGCCAGGTCATCTACTATGATCCCGAGAACCCGGGTCCGGATAATGCTCCTGCCGCCATTCAATAACATCACCTCTCATTTACAATCACTATGGATATCACGCATAAACGTATTCTTGTCACTGGTTCAGGTGGCTTTCTGGGCAGCCACCTGGTGGAAAAGCTTCGGGCAAAAGGGTGCACGGACCTCCATCTTCCCCGGAGTTCCCAAGTCGACCTGACCAAGGAAGATCAGGTCAATCGGCTGTTCGACACCGTCCGCCCCCAGGTTGTTCTTCACCTGGCGGGATTGGTTGGTGGAATTGGTGCCAACAAAGCATTTCCCGCGCAATTTTTCTACAACAACCTGATGATGGGTGTTCTCACCCTCCATTACGCACAAAAGTACGGTGCCGAGTTGGCCGTCTCGTCAGGCGCGGGTTGCGGGTATCCCGAACACGCCCCCCTGCCCTTGAAGGAATCGGATTTCTGGAATGGAATGCCGCAGAAGGAGAGCGCCCCGTACTCACTCGCCAAACGGATGTTGATGGTCCAGTCGTGGGCCTATTGGGATGAGCACAAGTTCAACTCCGTTGTCATGGTTCCAGGAAATATCTATGGACCGTATGACAACTTTGATCTCGAAGGTGCCCATGTCGTCCCCGCAATGGTTCGGAAGTTTGTCGAAGCTGCGGAAAACAATCTCGAATCCGTGGAAGTCTGGGGAAGTGGAAAACCAACCCGCGACTTCGTCTATGCTGGCGACGTCGCTGATGGAATCATTCTTGCGGCCGAGAAATGCACCTCGCCCACCGTCATGAACCTCTCTTCAGGTGGAGAAACCAGCATTCTGGATCTCGTTCACACCCTGGTCGAGGTCACCGGATTCAAGGGCAAGCTCGTCTGGAACACCTCCCGTCCGGATGGCCAGAGTCGTCGCTACTTTGACGTTTCCCGGGCCAAAAATGAATTGGGATGGAGCATTCAGACCACCCTTCGGCAGGGGCTGATTAAAACGGTTGATTGGTATCGCGCCAATCGAACCACCGCTCGAAACAACATGGTTTACCCCTCTCACGCCTAAGCCCACGTGAGAGGCAAGGAAGGACTTCCATCTTCCTAAACCAAGCCGGAGCCGCCATGCCCGGTTGTCAGAGGCATTCCTGCATACAATGGCCTTGTTTGAATCATGGACCACCCCGATCCTTCGTGGGTGGTCGCCGTTTAAATCGTCGGCTATTTTCGGTTTCAGTCGTCAACGCCCGAATCCAATGGACCTCGCCGAACCAACGGCCCAGCGTTCGGAGTCCTTCGAATAATCAACCGGGTTCTCGAATCATCCAGGAACCGGTCCAAACACTGCCATCCTCTCTATCTGAACACGAAGAATGCGGTCATATGTCTAGATCTTTAAATATCACCCCAGGATGGCTCGAAAAGCTTTTGATTTCTCGTAAAAGTGGACTATTCGAAGGCTATTTTCCCTTTTTCATTTTTGCCACCGTGCTTCTGACCGGGAATTTTTCACTAAATATTCTTAGTTTAGCAAACTCGGTCTGGTTTGAACGCCATGACAAGGCATCGGAGGCGCTCGTCGTCGCGCGGCTCGTCGAAGACCGCGACCATGTCGCCGGTTCCTATTACTCGATGCTTGGAATCTATAGTAATTCGACGACGCTGGATGGCCGAACAAAATACGCCCTTCCCTTCAGACTTTACGCGGGTGAACTCCCGGTGACCACCAATTACAACTATCTCGCCTATAATCGGCAGTATGGCGGACAGGCCGCCCTTCTCGGTTTCGTTGATCGAGGCATTGATACTCTTCTTGGCCAAGCCGTGGGTGCTGGTATCCTGCGCGGCGGTTTGCTGGAAAATATCCGGGAGAGCAAAATCTCTTTATTGCACCTCTTTGTGGGTTTCATCAATGCGATCATTGTCGCATGGTTCCTGCTTTGGTTCGCAAGCGAATTCGGCCTTGGGGTGGGCTGGTGGCTCTTGGGGGTCACTTTGCTTTCGCCGTGTTTGACCGTTTTTGGAAGGAATCTCTATTGGTTCATGGGATTCTGGTTCCTGCCCGCTGTGCTATCAGCGTGGCTTTTCCGCCTTTTCGACGGGCGCTTGGCGTCCCGCTCCATCATCCCCCTGTCTTCATTGGCGATTGGGGTATTTGTCGCCAATTTGTTAACGATCGGTGCGAAGTCGTTGATGGGTTACGAATTTCTCAGCACCGTCACCGTGGCGCAGTTGACTGTCGTTGTGTATTACGCGACCAAATGGGGATGGGGCGGCGTCACTCAACTGCTCTGGCTCGGTTGGAGCGGCGTGGCGGCGATCATCGGCTTCCTCGGAGCTTACAGCATGCATTTTTCCCGGCTTAGCCCGATATTGGGAGATACGACCGATGCTCGCGTGAAATTTTTGCGGGAATTATTTCTTTACCGGGCCATGGGAAAAGGGCCGAGTCCATCGGGTCTGGATTCCCGGAATCTGTTCATTATAATTGGGAGGTATTTACTCTTGGTTTTCAATCTCTTCCCTCCTTATATCCTCTTGATTGTTCCGATTCTCGTGGTGGCATTCCATGTGCTTCGAAGAAACCCTGCCAACGCTGCATTGAAGCCTCTTGCAGTCAGCACCCTGTTCTCATTTCTGGCTCCACTTTCCTGGTTCGTCATCGCACGAAACCACGCTGCGGAGTCACCGCATTTGAACTACGTTCTTTGGCATCTTCCTCCGATTTTTTTCGGGATGGCACTTATTGGAGCCTGGTTTCTCCAGAAATATAGGTTCGAGTTGAAACTCACCCCAAAGACGGGTAGCGGGAATTAAACTCCCGCAACGGATCAGTCAGGCGAGCAGGTCTTTCAAAACCGTGCCGGCAATCCCCGTCAGCCGGGCATCAATGCCTTGAAACTTGACCGTCATTTGCAGGTGATCAATGCCAAGCAGTCGGAGCATCGTCGCGTGCAAATCGTGCACGTCGGTCGGGTTTTCCACCGCTGAATAGCCCAACTCGTCGGTTGCTCCGTAATTCGTCCCAGACCGAATGCCACCGCCGACCATCCAGATGGTGAAACCGGCATTGTGATGGTCACGTCCGTCTCCCTGGCTCATTGGCGTACGACCAAATTCTCCCGCCCAGACAATCAAGGTGTCTTTCAGCATCCCCCGCTGTTTTAAGTCGGTGATAAGAGCCATGCAGGCGCGGTCCACCTCCTGGGCTTTCAGCTCGATACCTTCCTTGACCCCACCATGGTGGTCCCAGTCTTTGTGGTAGAGCTGGATGAACCGCACACCCCGTTCAGCCAAACGACGAGCCAGCAGCGCGTTGGAGGCAAATGATCCATCGCCTGGCTTGCACCCGTAAAGGTCCAGAATGCTCGCCGGT
>CAILNN010000110.1 GCA_903835555.1 uncultured Verrucomicrobiota bacterium | reverse complement strand
GCCCAACATCCGCAAGGATACTGACGATTCGGTCTATAAGACTCGGCGGGAAAAGTTCAACGCGGTGGTCAATGAGCTCAAGACCCTCCACGCGGAGGGGCGTCCGGTTCTGGTGGGAACGGTTTCAGTCGAGAGCAGCGAGATGCTGAGCCGAATCCTTTCGCGCGAGAAAATCCCTCATGCGGTTCTTAACGCGAAGTACCACGAAAAAGAAGCCGAGATCGTAGCCCGCGCCGGTCAACGCGGAGCGGTGACCATCGCCACCAACATGGCGGGACGTGGCACCGATATTAAACTCGGACCGGGAGTGTCCGAAATTGGCGGCCTGCACGTCTTGTGCACCGAGCGCCATGAATCGCGGCGAATTGATCGCCAGCTCCGTGGACGGTGCTCACGCCAGGGCGACCCGGGGTCATCCCACTTCTTCATCTCCCTCGAAGACGACCTGATGCGTCTGTTTGGTTCCGACCGGATCACGAAGGTGATGGAGCGGATGGGCCTCGAAGAAGGCCAGGAGCTGGCCCATCCCCTGCTCAATCGCTCAATCCAGACGGCCCAGAAGCGTGTCGAAGGGCATAACTTCCAGCAACGCAAGCGGACGCTGGAGTACGATGATGTGATGAACAAACAGCGAGAAATCATTTATGGTTTCCGCAATGAGATCATCCAGTCGCCCGATGTCCGTGATCGGATCATGGACATCATGGAGGAAGTGGTCCTGATCAAGCTGCAAGAATTCACAAGTCGTGGAGAGGACGTTTCCGAGTGGAACATGCGCGGATTGGTGGATTGGGTGAATTCGACTTTTCCGGCGGCCATTGCGGAAGAGGAATTTTTTAAGGCGGCGCGTGCGGGGACCGAGGCTCCCATCCAGAATTCGATGTTCGATGGATTGAGCGAGCAACAATTTGGGCTGCTGAATTTCATCAGCAAGGCGGTACGCGACGCCTACCAATTGAAGGTCAGTTTCGAGCGTCCAGAAGCGTTGATCGGCCTCGAACGATACACGGTGTTGGGGGCGATCGATCAGCTTTGGCAGGAGCATCTCTACTCAATGGATTCCCTGCGGAATTCGATTGGCTTGCGGCAATACGGGCAGCGGGACCCGCTGATCGAATATAAGGCGGAAGCGTTCAAGCTCTTCGACGAGTTGATGACCAACATCAAGTCGGAGGTGTGCCACAACATTTTCCGCAGTGCTTCCAGTCTGATGGCCTTTGAAAATTTCATCCGAAACATGCCGCAGGTCACTCTCCATCAGACGACGAGTGCCTTTGTCAGCGGTCCTGCAGAGCCGGAAGCAATACCGGAAGGTGCCAGCAATGTGGTCAGCGAGGCGAACGCAGCAGCAGTTGCCAAAGCAAAACCGATCCGGGCGGTTCCCCGTGTGGGCCGCAACGACCCCTGCCCTTGCGGGAGCGGCAAGAAATACAAGTCCTGCTGCGGGAAGTAGCCATGAAGAGAAGGAACCACGGATTATTGGTGAGTGAACGTGAACTTCAGTTCCTTTACCAGAGAGACTTGATTCCCGGATATCGGGCGATTGTTTCATCGGCGGTAATCATGGTTAGCAATAGCCTTTGGGCAGTGGCGATCAGGATGCGGTCGAAGGGGTCCGAGTGAATCCAGGGCAAGCCACCGGCTGTGGCTGCAGGACCCAATTCCAAGTGGAGGAGCGTTAGATGATGTCGTCGAGCGGCTTCCTCGATCCATTTTTCAACTGGTTTTGGGAGGATGATCCGCCCCTTGCCCGCCTTGATGGCGAGCTCTGCAGCGACTACAACGCTTAAATAGATGGTTGGGATGATCCCAATCTCCACGGGGTCGTGGTGTCTGAGGGCCAAACCCTGTTTGTGGCCAACTTCCAGGTCATTGGCGGGCATGGATCGAGCAGCGCCATTCAAATAACCGGATGTTCCACCCCGATCGAACTGTTCATTAGTCGAAAAATCATTCCAACGACCACGACGTCTGGACTGGTGGCGGTGCGCGCCGTCACACCGGGAACGCCGGGAGTAATAATCCCGGCTGAGAATCAACTCAAGCTGTGGTATGAGTCTCCAGAAGGAACCTCCTGGGAAATTGAAGGGTCGAACGATCTCATTCACTGGACATCGGTCGGAACCGGTGTGGTCGATTCGGAGAACTCCCTGGCGACGATTTCCATTTTCCTCCGGGCCAACCAAAGGCAGTATTATCGAGCCGTACAAATCTTTTAGGACTTAGGTCTGCATTCTGGACTCCGTCGACAGCTAAGGCGACCGAAGCTCCGCTCCGCGATTGAGGATTTGGCGGATGTGCTCGTTGGGAAAGCGGCGGCTGGTGGTGATGGCAAAGAATCGCTTGGTGATTTCAGCGATTCGATGGCGCTCCACCAAGACACCTTGGCGCAATTCATCCTGCACCACGACCGGCGGTACCAAAGTCACGGCGTCTGATTCTCGGGCGACGAGACGGAGCATCGCCATGTCATCCACCTCGGCGGCTATGATCGGGCGTATACCTGCTTGTTCCATCGCCAGGTCGAAGGCAACTCGCACATTGCTCTCGAGGCTCGGCAACACCACCGGGACCGACCGTAAATCTTCGGGAAACTGGAATTTCTTCTGACGCGGGACCGGCTTGGCAACCAGGCTGACCGGTTGCTCAGCCAACAAGTGACTGTGCCAGCCGGTGCTGGCCTCTCGCTTCACAGGAAGATTGGACAAGACAATATCGATGGTGTGCGCCTCCAACTGGGCCAATAATTCACGCAGGCTACCGGAACGGATCACCAGCTCCAGGTCGGAACGATTGAGGAGCGGCTTGAGCAATTCGATCTGAAAGTTGCGCGACAGGGTCGCCACTGCTCCCACGGAAAGGACCTGACGGCGGGTGGGCGATTGCCGCTCCAGTACGGTCATCATCTCCTCGCCGGTTCTGAAAATGGATTCGGCGTAATCGAGGACCAAACGCCCCGATTCTGTCAGTTTGAGTCGCTTGCCCTCCCGCAAGAACAACTGGTGTCCGAGCGATTCCTCAAGCTTTCGCAACTGGATGCTCAAAGCGGATTGGGAGATACGCAAATGCTCTGCCGCCAGGGTCAGGTTCCCTTCATTGGCAATCGCGCGAAAATATCGAAGATGATGGTAGTTCAAGAACGCCACGCCATCGATTTACAAAAATGAACGTTTTTGCAAAAGTAATATATTGGATGAAAGTGGCACCGATTGGCCATTATCGAGGGGTTGTTCGAAACTTATGACTGATTTCGTTAGCACCGGGCTGAGAGTGGGCGTCGCCGCCACAGGCCCTGGCCTTCTGCTGGTGACCGGCATTCTTCTGCCGACATTATTCGGAAGCAATGGTCGGCGCGCTTCCAGCTTTGCCACCCTTGTCGGCCTCGTGGCCCTATTCGCGGCGGGACTATCCACGACGTTACTGGCCTTCAGCGAGCGTTGGCAAAGTTCGTGGACGATTTGGGGGCCGGTGGAGCTCGGCCTGTTTTTGGACCCACTCTCGGCAGTTGTATTGGTCTTGGTTTCCTTCCTGCTGGTGGTGGTCCTGCAATTCTCGCGCCGATACATGGCCGGAGAAGCGAGGCAAACCGAGTTTGTTCGATGGCTTTGTTTGACGGGTGGATCGGTCTTGCTGATTGTGATCTCAGGCAATCTGCTCCAGTTTGCTTTGGCTTGGAGTTCAACCAGTTGGTGTCTGCATCAATTACTGGTGTTCTATCCGGACCGCCCCGGTGCCATTCTTGCTGCGCGGAAGAAGTTCATCGTGAGCCGTCTTGGGGATGTTTGTTTATTGACGGTGTTAATCCTCACACTTGGGGAGTTCCATACTTGGAATTTCTCCGAGATTTTTCAGCAGGCCGAACGTTTTCACGGACCACACGCAAGCTCGGTCCCAGTTTCGATCAGCCTTGCCTGCTTCCTTTTGGTTACGGGGGCGATGCTCAAGTCCGCACAGTTCCCGTTTCATAGCTGGCTTCCAGACACCCTGGAGGTACCGACTCCTGTATCGGCGCTCATGCATGCGGGCATCATCAATGCCGGGGGTTTCCTTGTCCTTCGGCTCATTCCGCTCATTAGCCTGTCCCCGCTGGCCTTGTCCACGTTGGCCATATTCGGCGCGTTCACGGCTTTGTTTGCTTCGATGGTGATGTTGACCCACGCCAGCGTGAAGCGTGCGTTGGCCTTTTCCACCGTTGCCCAAATGGGCTTTATGATGCTGGAGTGCGGGATTGGTGCCTACCCCCTTGCCCTGTTGCACTTGGTCGCCCACTCGCTCTACAAAGCACACGCCTTCCTGGCGTCTGGAACGGCCGTGAGGCCCGTCCATGCCGACCTTCCCGTGGCGAACGCGCCGACAAGTTGGAGCCTTCGCCTGGGAGCCATGGTCATTGCATTTGGTTTGACTTGGCTTGGAACCAACCTGTCTGACGTGTCCTTACACACCCCTGGGTTGGCCCTTTTGGGAGCTATCTTTGCATTTTCGCAGACTCTTTGGCTTTGGAACGTGGGGACTCGTCAGTCCGATCTCCGACGGTTTGGGTTGGGCTTGGCCGTGGCCTGCGCAACAACAACAACCTATTTTGCCCTTCATGCATCGGCGACACGTATTCTTCCAGCCCTGAACGTCGACGCCTCGTCATCCGTGGCAAGAGTGGAATTCGGGCTCGTTGTTCTATTATTACCACTCTTTCTAGTGGTAACCCTTTTGCAACCCAATCTATCCGAAGGGATGAGGCTTCGCTTGTTCCAGCAACTCTACGTGCACGCAAGAAACGGTTTCTACTTCAACACACTCGCCAACCGGTCTGTGGCGGCGGTGTGGCCTCTGAAAGGAAGGAGGTCCAAACATTAATGAGTATTATATCCATGAAGCATTCTGCTTTGAAGACGGACGAAAACCTACAAAGAACGATCGCAGCGACGTGTCGGCGCATTCCACCGTCCTGGCCCCTGTCTCACTTTGTGGCGGTGAATCCGTTCCTGGGTCTTACCGATCGTTCATTTCCCGATGCAGCCAGGCTGATCGAACGGGTGGGACACGGCGACATTCTGATGACGGCGAACGACTATTTTGAGAAACTAGAGAAGAACAGCGTTGACGAACGTGATTTCCAAGCGGCTTTCCTTCAGTCTCAAAAGTTTCCTGCGTCACTTGGCCTCGACAACCATGGAATTGCCAACCTGGCTTCCCT